>DUEC01000056.1 GCA_011176635.1 Dehalococcoidia bacterium
CCTAAATTGAGGGAGCAAAGCCTTTTTAGGGTGGGTTTGGGTGGGAGAAGTAAGACAACCCAAAAACAGGGAGGGGTGGGGCAAAAAGATAGGTTAAAGGGGGGGAGAAAGAGATAAGCTGACCTCCCCCCAGAAAGCCGATTATAAAGCGGGTGGCTTGAAGCTCTTACTGCTCTCGTTTGATGGCTACGCTACCCTTGGCCACCCTCATCATCGTTCCCGATTCTACCTTGATGAGGACACTATCCTCGCTGACGCTTTCAATCACCCCGTAGATGCCGCCGGCAGTGATTACCTTATCTCCCCTGTTCAGCTCTTCCATCAATTGCTGGTGTTCCTTCTGCCGCTTGCGCTGGGGGCGAATCATGAGGAAATAGAATACGGCGAAGATGAGCACTATAAAGATGATTATCGTCCAGTCGAATCCGCCGCCGCCTTCCTCTCCCTCTGTTGCCGTATAGCAACCCCCCACAAATACCAGGGTGGTGATAAGCAATCCGGCTATTAAGACTAAGGTTAATATTTTACTCTTGCCCATTTACTCCTCCTTCAACCTTCAATTCTGCCCTGGAGTGACCAGGGGCTTGTTTTCTCAACCCTGATTTTCATCAGTTTGCCCAGGCAGTCATTACTGCTATCGAAGAATACCAGTTTACCACTTCTGCTCCGACCTTGCCACCTGCCCCCCTTCTTTCCCTCCACCAGCACTTCAACCACCTTATTCCGGAGGCGGGCGTTAATCCCGGAGGCGATGCCCTCCTGGAGGCGCTCAATCTCGTCTAAGCGTCTCCTCTTCTCGGCGGGCGGGATATTATCCTCCATTTCCTTAGCCGAGAGGGTCCCCGGCCTCGGTGAATAAGCGGCTACATGGACTGTATCAAACTTTAGCTCGGAGAGCAAGTCGAACGTTTCCCGGAACTGCCCCTCGGTCTCTGAAGGGAAGCCGACCAGGACATCGGTGCTCAGAGCCACCCCATCTACCCTGCGGCGTATCTGGTTGATAAGCCGGCGGTAGTGCTCCACCGCGTAGCCCCGCCTCATCGTCTTTAATGTTTCATTGCTGCCCGACTGGACGGGCAGGTTGAGCTGTTCGCAGACCTTGTCCAGGGAGGCTGCTGCCTCAATCAGCCTGGGGCTCATGTCCTTGGGGTGGTTGGTCAAAAAGCGGAGCCGCAACAGCCCTTCTATAGTATTCAGCTCGTAGAGCAGGTCGGCCAGGTCGGGCTTACCGGGCAGGTCTTTGCCGTACGAGTCCACGTTCTGCCCCAGCAGGGTAACCTCTTTTGTACCGCGCTTTACCAGCTCCCCGACCTCTTTAACGATTTCTTCCAGCGGTCGGCTCTTCTCCCTTCCCCGGCGGTAGGGGACGATGCAGTAGGTGCAGAAGTTATCGCACCCCTGGATGATGGTGACGTAGGCGGCCACATTCGGCTTTTCGGGGAGGGGCGGCTCGGGGGGGCTTTCCAACCACTGGGGGTATTCACCGGGCCTGAAGAAGTAGTCGACCTGGGGGAAGCGTTGCTCCAGCTTGGCCGTGTCGGCGTTGACCAAGCATCCGGTGACGGCGATGACCGCAGCCGGCCTGGTTTTCTTTATCTGTTTGAGGTTCTGGAGCTTGTTGACCACGCGCTCCTCGGCGCTCTGGCGCACCACGCAGCTATTGAGCACGATAAGGTCAGCTTCATCGGCGGTGGCTATGGGTCGATAGCCCAGCTGCTCAAGGTAGCTAGCCAGCCGCTCCGATTCCGCCTTGTTCATCTGGCAGCCGATGGTCCAGATATGATATTTAGGCATTGTTCTCTATAGCCTGCAATGGCGTTGCATCCGGTAAATTATTTTACACATTGGCTTTTCTTGTCTACCAGTTCTAGCAGTCCAATTATTCTCTTTTCATCTATATTTTCCAGTTTATCGACTTTAATATGTCTCATTGTTTTGCCGCTGCCCTCAAAAAGGGCTATTTCTTCTCGGTCAAGTCCTACGATGGAAAAGCCGAGGTTGACGTGGTTCTTCAAAGCGCCGATATAAAACTTGCCTTCGCCGAATACGGGGGCGCCCCATTTCATTTCCTCTTTTACGCCGGGAATAGTTTTGAGGATAAGGCTTCTTAGGCTCTGGCAGATTTCTTTTTGCGGCGATGCTTGCTGGTTGATATAGTCGTCAATCGTTTTGCTCATATTTTTAATGTGGCGGAGGGGGAGGGATTCGAACCCTCGACCCCGGTTTCCCAGGGTAAGCACTTAGCAGGCGCCCGCACTAGACCACTATGCGACCCCTCCCTAGATTTAGCTATTAAAGGTGGGCTAAAGCCTTTACATATTCGCTTTCATGCCCTTGATCATATCGAGGAGTTTTTTACTGTAAATCTCCTGCTGGTAATGGACCTCGCAAGGGAATTCATCACACCTGAAACAGTGATCCACCTTTTTGTTTATAGCACACTCAAGTACTAAGCAGGGATGTCCTATTGCTGATTTGAATTTCTCCGCCTTCTCTGGAGCTTTGGCATCAGTCCCGGCTACACAGCCGCCAATAGGACAAAACCCCCTATCCAAAAATCCGCATACCTCACAGGCTATACCACAGGTTGCTGGCATCTTACCCCTCCTTTGCGCCTTTATTTTTGTATAGTAATTCTATCATAACCCTTTAGGTCTTTCTACCCACCCCGCCCTCGGAGGTCTTGCGTCCCACCCAGCCCACCCAAAAGGGTTGCACCCTCTTACAACACCCGCAAATCAGGGGGGAGAGAAAC
>DUEC01000057.1 GCA_011176635.1 Dehalococcoidia bacterium
CCTATAAAACCTTCCTTGACAGGGTAGGGAGGGATTGTTAAACTAAAATCACTGTCGGCTAGTTTTTCACTTAGGGGATTTATTGAGCGATAAGGCATCATATAACCCTCCGTCACCGGGACAAACGCGCCGGGGTCTGGTTCAGGTTTTTACCGGCGACGGCAAGGGAAAAACTTCAGCCGCCATAGGGGCAGTAATCCGGGCCCTGGGTCATGGTTTTAAGGTCTATATTGTCCATTTTATGAAGGGCGATTCTCCCTCTGGTGAAGGCAATATCCTCTCCCAACTGCCCAATGTGACCGTGGTCAGTTTCGGCTCTCGTAGCTTTGTCAACCCGGCTGGAATTAAGCCCGAGGACAAGGCGGAGGCGAAAAAGGCCCTGGCCGCCGCCCGCCAGGCCATGCTCGAAGGCGGCTATGACCTGGTCGTCCTCGACGAGGTGAATCTGGCCGTTAACTTCGGGCTGGTGGAGCTGGGCGAGGTGCTGAAACTCATCGCCGATAGGCCTGAGGGCGTGGAGCTTATTTTGACCGGCCGCCGGGCGGACAGCAAGCTGGTGCAGGCGGCTGATTTGGTTACCGAGATGCTGAAGATAAAGCACCCCTATGACGAGGGGGTGGCGGCGCGCGGGGGTATCGAGTTTTAGTCAAATTATACCAAGGAGCGAATCATGAATCTCACACTATCAGTAATCAAAGCGGACATCGGCGGCTATGTTGGGCATTCCGAGTCTCACCCCGATATTTTAGAAAAGGCTCGCCAGTGCACCGATAAGGCTAAGAAGCAGGGGCTGCTCATCGACTGCTGTGTGACCAAGTGCGGCGATGACCTGCAGCTGATTATGACCCACCAGGGGGGCGAGAGCAACGAGAAAATCCATAAGCTCGCCTGGGATACCTTCGTTGACTGCACCAACCTGGCTAAGAGCCTCAAGCTCCACGGCGCCGGCCAGGACCTTCTCTCCGACGCCTTCTCCGGCAATGTCCGCGGGATGGGCCCCGGCGTTGCCGAGATGGAGTTCAAGGAGCGGGAGGCGGAGACGGTTATTGTCTTTATGGCCGATAAGACCTCGGCCGGTGCCTGGAACATGCCGCTGTATAAGATGTTCGCCGACCCATTTAACACCATCGGTCTGGTTATCGCCCCCAATATGCACTGCGGTTTCGCCTTTGAAGTGCAGGATGTAAAAGAGCATAAGACGATAACCTTCAATACCCCTGAAGAGATTTATGATTTGCTGGTTTTCATCGGGGCGCCTTCGCGCTATATGGTGAAGTCGGTCCATCACCGTGAGAGTAAGGAGATAGCGGCGGCCTCTTCCACCCAGCGCCTGGCGTTGATTGCCGGCCGCTATGTGGGCAAAGACGACCCGGTCTGCATTGTCCGCTCTCAGGGAGAGTTCCCGGCGGTGGGTGAGGTGGTGGAGCCGTTCACCCTGCCCCTGCTGGTGGAGGGCTGGATGCGGGGCTCGCACCACGGCCCTTTGATGCCGGTCTCGGTTGAGGACAGCACCCCCACTCGCTTTGACGGGCCGCCCAGGGTAACCTCCCTCGGTTTTCAGCTTTCCCAGGGCAAGCTGGTAGGCCCCCGCGATATGTTCGCCGATAAGTCGTTTGATAACGCCCGCCAGCAAGCCCTCGATGCCGCCGATTATATGCGCCGTCACGGCCCCTTTGAGCCACACCGCCTGCCTCTGGAGGAGATGGAGTACACCACCATGCCCGATGTCTTGAAGAAGCTCAAAGGGAGGTTTACCGACATCAAGGAATAGAAGCCCATGCCCAAGCTTCTCCTGGCGACCAACAATAAAGGCAAGCTTCGTGAGTATAAGAGTCTGCTTCAAGCCCTTCCCTTTGAGCTGGTTACCATGGCCGAGCAGGGTATCCTTACCGAGGTCAGCGAGGTGGGGGAGAGCCTGGAGGAGAACGCTCGAATAAAGGCGACCATCCTGGCCCGGGAGAGCCGCTTACTAGCCCTGGCCGATGACTCCGGGCTGGAGGTGGACGCCCTGAACGGTGAGCCCGGCCGTCTTTCGGCGCGCTATGCCGGCGAGGGCGCTTCGGACAGGGACAGGGTCGATTATTTATTGGCCAAGCTGGAAGGGGTACCCCCGGAGAGGCGCACGGCGCGCTTCCGCTGCGTTATCGCTATCTCTACCCCCGAGGGCAAGGTCGAGTTTTGCCACGGTGAGTGCGAAGGTTTTATAACCTTGGAGCCTAAGGGGAAGAACGGCTTCGGCTATGACCCGGTCTTCTACCTCCCACAGCTGGACAGGACGATGGCCGAGCTGTCCCCGGAGGTTAAGAACCGGGTGAGCCACCGGGGAAAGGCCGCACGGCAGGCAAGCCGCTTGCTAAAGAAGAGTAAGTACAGGCTATAGAGCGGCTTTAGCTATATCGCCTCTAGGTAATTCCCGCTAGGATTTTCTCAAACCGGTTATAGCTTATCACCAGAGTTTTCATGTATAATACGTGGGGAGTATTATCATGACCGGACTTTCCGATTCGTTCCAGCGTCCCATAAATTATCTGCGCATCTCGGTCACCGACCGCTGTAACCTGCGCTGTATCTACTGCATGCCCCCCGGCGGCGTCCAGCTGATGTCCCATGATGACATCTTGAGCTATGAGGAAATCTATACTATTGCCCGTGCCGCCGCCGAGCTGGGGATAGATAAGCTCAGGCTTACCGGCGGCGAGCCGCTGGTAAGGTCGGGGCTGCCCGAGCTGGTGGAGATGCTTTCCCGGATAGAGACCATCAACGATATTTCCCTGACCACCAACGGCACCTTGCTTAAGCGTTATGCCGCCGAGCTAAAAGCGGCCGGACTGCAGCGGGTTAATGTCAGCCTGGATACCCTTAAAGCGGATAGGTTTGAGCTTATAACCCGCAGCGGCGGCAGTCTCGGCCAGGTGCTGGAGGGCATCGAGGCCGCCAGAGAAGCGGGGCTGGAGCCGGTCAAACTTAATGTGGTGGTTATGTCGGGCATTAACGATGATGAGCTCCTGGATTTTGCCGATAAGACCATCGCCGAGGAGTGGCACGTCCGCTTTATTGAGCTTATGCCCCTGGCTGGCGAGGCCGCCCCGGCGGGGGGCTTTGTCTCCGCCGCCGATATGAAAAGGCGGCTGGAGCTCTTGGGAGAGCTGGAGCCCTGCCTGCCCAGTATCGGCAACGGTCCGGCTAAGTATTTCCGCTTGGCTCAAGCCAAGGGCACCATCGGCTTTATTACCCCGGTGAGCGAGCATTTCTGCTTCAACTGCAATCGGCTGAGGCTGACGGCCGACGGCAAGCTCCGCCCCTGTCTTTTGAGCGACTACGAAGTAGACCTTAAAACACCCCTGCGCAGTGGCATTTCCCAAGCGGGCTTAAAAGAGTCGATTGAGGAAGCGGTGGCTAATAAGCCCCGGCAACATCAAATGGCCGAGGGCTATGTGCCCAGGGAGAGGCCTTTCTTTCAGGTTGGAGGTTAGAATTTAATATCTTTTCCCGCCCGCCGCCCTTTTAAAGGAAGGGATAATTATCTCCCCACCCTTTAGAGGTGTATAATGGGTAAAAGTCCCATAGGGCGGGTGGGTGTGGGAAGTTAAACACAGGTCAAAAGGGAGGGGGATAAGGGGAGGTTTAGCCTAGTTTTTAGAGGGCGTTTTGTTTCCCAC
>DUEC01000058.1 GCA_011176635.1 Dehalococcoidia bacterium
CTTCGTTATACTATATGCACAGGATAACGCCGTAACTGCCTTTAAGAAGCGGCCGGGAGTTGTCAGGTGCAAAATGAAGAGAGCCTGGTTCGGCGGGCGCAGAAGCATGACCAGGAGGCTTTTGCCCAGCTATACGAGGGGCATTTTGATAAGATTTACCGCTATCTAGCCCTCAGGATAGGCAACGAGATGGAGGCGGAGGATATGACTCAGCAGGTCTTTCTAAAGGCGCTACGGTCAATCTCCTCCTTCCGCTGGAAGGGAGTACCCTTCTCCGCTTGGCTGTTCCGCATCGCCCACAATCAGGCGGTTGACTACCTGAGGAAGAAGACAAAGCGTACCTCGGTGCCCCTGGATGAGTCGCTGGCCGATAGCGATGATACCCCCCAGTCGGCCGCCGAACGCAAGCTGGATGTTGAGCGTCTGCTTTCGGCGACCAGCCAGCTGACCGAGGCGCAGCGAGAGGTAATCTCCCTGCGTTTTACCAGCGAGCTATCAATCGCTGAAGTTTCCAGGGTTATGGGCAAGAGCCAGGGGGCGGTGAAGGCGTTGCAGCATAGCGCCATCGTCGCTTTGCGGCGGAGGCTATTGGTGACGGGAAATGAAGGATAAAGAATTCAATAATATCTTAGATGAATGCCTGGAGCGGCTGCTGGTCGGCGGTGAGACCCTGGAGCAGTGCCTCCGGCGCTATCCGCAGCAGGCCGCTGAGCTCAAGCCGTTGCTGGAGACGGCTTTGATGGTCAAGGAGGCGTCCGCCATCCAGCCCCGGGCCGAGTTCAAGGCTAGGGCCAGGTATCAGTTGGGCTCGGCGCTCCGGGAGTCCCCCAGAGGTCGCCGCTTATTCGGCTGGATGCCGCAGTGGGCGACGGTGGTGGTTATGGCTCTGGTCCTGATGCTGGCCGGGGGAGGCTTGGTGGCCGCCGCCGCGGGCAGTATGCCCGATAGTGTCCTCTACCCGGTAAAGCTGGCCACCGAGGAGGTCCAGTTAGCGCTGGTCCCCTCCCAGATGGACAGGGCGAGGCTGTGTGCCGATTTTGCCGATAGGAGGGTGGCTGAGATAATCTATATGGCCGAACAGGGCGACGCCGAGCAGGTGCAGTTGCTCACCCAGCGCCTGGCCGGGAGTCTGGATATGCTGGCCGTTCTCGCCACAGACCTGGAAGGGGCTGAGCCGCAGGTGCTGTCGGCGCCAGCGCCTGATTGGCAGATTGAGGAGGGCGGCCGTAATGCTTATGATTGGGCTGACAACCAGACTGACAGCGAGAATCAATTCTGGACGACGGTGGTCGATGCGGCGGCTGTTCACCCCGACGAGCTGCGGGCGGCGCTGGCAGGCGCCCCGGAAGAGGTAAGGACCGCCCTGCTTGAGGCGATTGCGGTCTCGGAAGCCGGCTATCAGAACATCCTTCATGCCCTGGATTAGCTTAGAAAAAACTTTCCTTTTAAAATAGAGCGCCACTAACCAATCGTCGACTTTTGCGTTATATATGTTAGTTGAAGCAATTTTGGAAAGGAGGTGAGCAAATGAAACGGAATTTGCTAGTGGCTACAGGGCTGGCGGTTATATCCCTGGCCCTGGTCTTGTCCTTGCTGGGCTTTGGCGGCTGCACCGGCACCACCACCATAGGCGCGGTAGACCTGATTAACCAGCAGTACGGCATCTGGGTCAGCGGTGAGGGCGAGGTCAGTGTTACCCCCGATATCGCCATGCTCTACTTAGGCATCGAGGCCCAGGCGGAAACGGTGGCTGAGGCCCAAACTCAGGCGGCTGATGCCATGAATGACGTGCTGGCGGCGCTGGACGATAGCGGCGTGGCCGAGGAGGATATCCAGACCCAGTATTTCAGCATTGACCAGATAACCCGCTGGGACAGTGACAGCGATGAACCGGTTGTGATTGGCTATCGGGTGGCCAATATGGTGACGGTTACCATAAGGGATATAGAGGAGGTCGGCCCTATTATTGATGCCGTCGCCGCCGCTGGCGGCGACTTCACCCGCATTAACGGGATAAGCTTCTCCGTGGACGACCCCACCCCTTATTACCAGGAGGCAAGGGAGGCGGCAATGGCCGATGCCTTGGCCAAAGCCGAGCAGCTGGCCGACCTGGCCGGGGTTGAGCTGGGCGAACCCTTCTATATCTCGGAAGGGAGCATATACCCTCCCGTGGTCTATAGAGATACCGATTTCCTGGTGGAGGGCGCTGGAATGCCCTCAACGCCAATCAGCGCTGGTGAGATAGAGCTCACCCTTACCGTTCAGGTGGCTTACGGCATCGGGGACTGATGAAGGTTTTTAAAGAGGAGGTTGGGCGCTAAATCCAGCTGATATTAATAGAGAGCCTCTTTTACGAGGCTCTCTTATTCTATGGTTATATCGGCGTAGCGTTCCCACTCGCTATAGACACAGCCGCAGTACTGCTGGCGGTGGAGCTCCAGCGGCTTGGTCAGGCGGCGGCTGTCCGAGTAACGCTTCCTCAAGTCGGCGTAGAGGAAATCTATGCCTTTCTCCCCGCCCACTTCCCGGCCAATCTCCTGGAGCAGGTCGTGCTTCTGGTGGGGGCTGATGAGCAGGGTGGTGGTGAAGGCGTCAAAGCCCATCTCTTTGGCTGCCTCGGCCGTCTTCGATAGCCTTAACTTAAAACAGTGCCGGCAGCGCTCGGCTTCATGCCCCACCACCTGGCGGAAGTAGTCGATGATGTCGTAGCCTTCAGCGGTTATCAGGGGCAGGCCCATTTCTAGGGCCAAAGTCTGCATTGCCTTCAGCCTCTGCTGGTGCTCGGTGTAGGGGTGGATATTGGGGTTATACCAGAAGGCGCTTGTCTCATAGCCCTGCTCCCGCCAGTAACTAAAGGTATAGGCGGCGCAGTGGGCGCAGCAGCTATGGACTAAGAGTCTTTTCATGTTTGTATCTTAGCTTTATCAGGGGTTATTTATCAAGGCTAGAGTGTGAGGGTATGATTTGTATCTTTATCTCCCTTAGCCCTGGTATTGAAAGACCTCTTCCAGAGGTACGCCGAAAGCCCGGGCAATCTTGAAAGCCAGCTCGATAGAGGGAACATATTTCCCCTGCTCCAGGGCGATTATGGTCTGCCGGGTGCAGCCGGCGCGTTGAGCCAGCTCCTCCTGCGTCATCTCGTCGTGGTCAAAGCGCAGCCTTCTGATGTGGTTTGTTATTCTAGCCATTTCTATTCATTTTCCAGTAGCCGAAAAGTATGCCCAGGCACTGCGCCAGTGTGCTCACAATGAGCACGGACATAATCATCACGTAAAGATAGACGGCTGGTATGAGGTCGGTTGCCTGGTAGACCTCGTTCAAAACAATAACCCAGGCCGCCAGCGTGAAAACGACCGCTATCCACTGGATACGGGGTGCTCTGTCCAGAATCATCTTATCCCTTTCGTCCACCATACCCGGCTTGCGCAGGGCAAGGTTCAAGATGATGAGGTTAGCCACCAGACCCCCCACCCAGAGCACGTCGATGATTAGCCTGAAGGTCTGGTCGGCATCAAAGGTCTCGATACCCCCCATCAATACGAAGACCAGCACGAAGGCGACGGCGAAAACAAGCCCTACCCCTAGCCCCCACCAGGCCCTTTTTTGCAGTGGCGCCATGTTTCCCCTCCCTATCTAAGTATTCTACACAATACATATTGTAATATATTTATTACTAAATGTCAAGAGCTTTTTACATTATTTACCATAATTCCCCCTTTGGAAAAGGGGGATTAAGGGGGATTTTGCCAATGTTTTTCCCGCCCCCAGGTTTTTCTTCCCACCCGGCCCGCCCAAAAGGGGTTGGCGACTAGTCTTTCGCTTTTGGGGGTGGGGGATAGATGGTATTAAAGGGGTATTAACCCCTGTAGGGTGGGTGGGTACGGGAAGAAGGACAACTTTAGAGCAGTGTTCCTTGCGGCGGCTTTTTATTATAGGGCAGACCGAGGTGCTCGTAGGCGAGCTGGGTAGCCAGCCTGCCCCGGGGAGTTCGCTCCAGGAAGCCCAGTTGCAGCAGGTAAGGCTCGTAGACATCCATGATAGTATCGGCTTCCTCGCTGATAGAGGCGGCGATGGTATCCAGTCCCACCGGTCCCCCGTTGAACTTTTCAACGATGGTGCGGAGCACCTTATGGTCTATCTCGTCCAGGCCAATGGGGTCTACCTCAAGCTTGGATAGTGCTTCAACGGCTACCGGCTGGGTGGCTACGCCCTCTGCCTTCACCTGGGCGTAGTCTCTGACCCGTTTTAGCAGCCGGTTAGCCACCCTGGGCGTGCCCCTGGCCCGGCGGGCTATTTCCTTCAGCCCCTCTTTTTCCGCCTTCACCTGGAGAATGCCGGCGGAGCGGTTGAGGATTTTTTCTATAGCTTCCTGCCCGTAGAAATCGAGGCGGTAAACGGCGCCGAAGCGGTCTCTTAAGGGCGGGCTGAGCAGGGCGAAGCGGGTGGTGGCGCCGATGAGGGTAAAGGCGGGCAGGTTAAGCCTGAGGCTGCGGGCGCCGGGGCCCTTGCCGATAATGATATCCAGGGCGAAGTCCTCCATGGCCGGGTAGAGCACCTCTTCCACGGCTCTACTTAAGCGGTGGATTTCATCGATAAAAAGTATATCCTGGTTGCGCAGGTTGGTGAGGATAGCCGCCAGGTCTCCGGTGCGCTCCACCGCCGGACCTGAGGTAATCCTGATGTTGACCCCCATCTCAGCGGCGATGATATAAGCCAGGGTGGTCTTGCCCAGGCCGGGGGGGCCGTAGAGCAGGACGTGGTCCAGCGCCTCCTCCCTGCCTTTAGCCGCGGTGATGGCTATCTTGAGGTTTTCCTTAATCTTGTCCTGCCCGATGAAGTCGTCAAAGCGTCGGGGGCGGAGGCTGCTGTCGAGGGTTACATCCTCGGCTCCGGGCTTACCTGAAATGACGCGCTCTATTTTTCAATCCCCCCTTGCACCCATAAAAATCAAAGATTTTTCCGGGGACCCGTCGGCTTTAAGTTACCCTATTATAACACATATCAAGGCGGCTAAAATCAAAAGCCGCCCCGAATATAAAGAGGGCGACTTTAAAAAAACTATCGGCGGCGCTTTATCTAGTCGGCGGTCTCTTCCTCTTTATCCTCTTCAGCGGCGGGCAAGCTTGGCACTTCTTCTTTGGCTTCCAGGCTCGCCATCTCCTCGGTTTCCAGGCTCGGCGCTTCCTCTTTGGCGGCTTCCAGAGTCAGCATCCCTCCGGCTTCCAGGCTCGGTATCTCCTCTTCCCCGCTTTCCAGACTGGGCGCTTCTTCAGAGAGCGGGTAGTAGGCTGGAATCAGCTTACCGATGATTACATTTTCCTTAAGCCCGACCAGCCTATCAATCTCGCCCTTGATGGCGGCCTCGGTGAGCACCCTGGTTGTCTCCTGGAAGGAAGCGGCTGCCAGCCAGCTATCAGTATTCAGCGAGGCTCTGGTTATGCCCATGAGCACCGAGTGGGCGGTAGCCGGCTCGCCTCCTTCAGCCAGCACCTTGGCGTTGATATCTTCATAGCGGAAGATATCTATCAGCTCCCCGGGCACCAGGTCGGTGTCACCTGGGGAATCAATGCGCACCTTGGACAGCATGCGATGGACGATAACCTCGATGTGTTTATCGTTGATATTCACCCCCTGGGAGCGGTATACCTTCTGCACCTCATCCACCAGGTATTGCTGGGCGGCTTCCTTGCCTAGAATGTGCAGGATATCTTGGGGGTTAATAGAACCCTCGGTAAGCTGCTGCCCCGCCTTTATCTTGTCTTTACTCTGGACCCGAATATGGGCGCTGGCGGGGATGGCATACTCCTGCTCCTGCTCCTCCATATAGCTGATAATCAGCTGGCCATCCTTAATAGCTACCTCCCCGGCGACACGGGCCAGGATAGGCTTAGTTTCGGTGGTTACTGCTTTTGACTTCTTTGTAGCTTTAGCCTTGGTCGGTGGGTTGGCTAGTACGGCTCCTATATCCACCTTTTGTCCGTTCTTGACCATGACCTTCCAGCCGGCGGGCAGGGAATACTCGTCCTGGTAAAGCTCAGAGCTGGTGATCTTTATCACCTTCACTTCCTCGTCCTGAACCACCTCAGCCACGCCGTCTATCTCGGAGATAATGGCTTGACCCTTGGGTGGTCGGGCTTCAAAGAGCTCTTCCACCCTGGGCAGACCGCTGGTGATATCAAGCCCGACCACGCCGCCGGTGTGGAAGGTGCGCAGGGTTAGCTGGGTACCCGGCTCGCCAATGCTCTGGGCAGCGATGATGCCAACGGCCGTGTTGAGGTCGACCAGATGCCCCCGGGCGAGGTCTCGGCCGTAGCACCGCTGGCAGGCACCGTGCCGGGAGTGGCAACTAAGGGGAGAGCGGACATGAACCTTGGTTATGCCGGCGGCAATAATTTCCTTTACCTTCTCCTCGTCAATCTCCTCGTTTCGGTCGACGATTACCTTCTTGGTTTTGGGTTTGACTATTTTGCTGGCCGCCAGCCGGCCGATTACCCGCTCAGCCAGTGATGGCAGCAGTTCCCCTTCTTTGGGCTCGGCTATCCAGAGGCCGTCGGTAGTGCCGCAGTCCTCTTCGCGGGTGATAACATCCTGGGCGACGTCAATGAGGCGGCGGGTTAGATAGCCGCTATCCGATGTCCTCAAGGCGGTATCGGCCAGTCCCTTTCTGGCGCCGTGGGTGGAGATAAAGTATTCCAGGACGCTTAAGCCCTCACGCAGTCCTGACTTGATGGGGAAGTCGATTATTTTACCCGAGGGGTCGGTCATCAACCCCCGCATGCCGGCCATCTGCCTTATCTGGGAGATATTACCCTTGGCCCCCGAGGTTGCCATCATGTAGATGCCGCCATAGCGGTCGAGGGTCCGGGAGATGACATCGGTAATCTTGTCGGTAGTTTCCATCCATACCCCTATGGTGTTGTTGTATTTTTCATCCTCGGTGATTAAGCCTTTGTTATACTGGTTTTCGATAATGGCTACCCTCTCCCCGGCCTCTTCGATAAGCTTGGGTTTGCTCTGGGGGACCTGAATATCGCCCATGGCAATGGTAGTCCCCGATTTGGTGGCGTAGCGGAAGCCCAGCTGTTTGATGCTGTCCACCACGGCGGCGGTGTCCTCGTTGCTTAAGAACTTATAGCAATCGGTTACTATTTGCTTTAGGCTCGACTTATCGATGGCTTCATTGTAGAAGCCCAACTCGGGGGGCAAGACATCGTTGAAGATAATGCGCCCCACGCTGGTCTTAATCCTCTGCCCGTTTTCCTGCTGCTTTCTGACCTCAATCTCGGCTCTCAAGTCGATATGTCCCAGCTCATAGGTGAGCTTGGCCTCTTCGAAGCTACCGAGGATGGCGCCTTCGCCCTTAGCCCCGGGTATGACCGAGGTCAGGTAATAGCAGCCGAGGACCATGTCCAGGGTGGGGGTTACTATCGGCTCGCCGGAGCTCGGCAGCAGCATATTGTGGGTGCTGAGCATGATTTCCCGGGCTCCCCTGACGGCGGCTTTGGAAAGGGGAACGTGAATAGCCATCTGGTCGCCGTCAAAATCGGCGTTGAAAGCGGAGCACACCAGGGGGTGTATCTGGATGGCGCTGCCGTCGATGAGCACCGGCTCAAAGGCCTGGATGCTCAGGCGGTGCAGGGTGGGAGCGCGGTTGAGCATAACCGGCTGCTCCTTGACCACCTCCTCGAGTATGTCGTATACCTCGGGCTTGTTTCTCTCTACCAGGCGGCGGGCGCTCTTGATGTTGTGGGTGAGCCCCTGCTCCATGAGGCGGCGCATGATAAAGGGCTTGAATAGTTCCACCGCCATCCGCCGGGGCAGCCCGCACTGGTTTAGTTTAAGCTCGGGGCCGACCACGATAACCGAGCGTCCGCTGTAGTCAACCCGCTTGCCCAGTAAATTCTGGCGGAAACGTCCCTGCTTGCCCCGCAGCATGTCGGAGAGCGATTTCAGTTTATGATTGCCGCTGACCGAGATAGCCCGCCCCCTCCGGCCGTTATCGATAAGGGAGTCGACCGCTTCCTGGAGCATTCTCTTCTCGTTGCGGATGATAACCTCCGGCGCCTCTATCTCCAGCAGGTGGCGCAGGCGGTTATTGCGGTTGATGACGCGCCGGTAGAGGTCGTTGAGGTCGCTGGTGGCGAACCTGCCTCCGTCCAGCTGGACCATAGGTCGGAGGTCGGGGGGCAGGACGGGGAGCACGGTTAAAATCATCCACTCCGGCTTATTGCCGCTTCGGCGAAAAGCCTCCACTACCTGCAGCTGTTTGGCTGCCTTGCGGCGGCGTTGCCCCGAAGCGGAGCGGGTTTCCAGGAGCAGTTCATTGCGCATCTCGTTGAGGTTGACGTCCTTGAGCAGCTGTAGAATAGCCTCGGCCCCCATCTCGGCGTTAAAGACCTGGTCGCACTTTTGCTTGAGCTCAAAATACTGGTTCTCGGTGAGCAGGGCGCTTTTCCTCAAGTCCTTGAGCTGTTCCACGTCGGCGGAAAGCTTTTCCTCAAGCTGCGCTTTCTCCTCAGAGAAGCCCTGCCGCAGCTTGTTTATCTCCTCCACCGTCGCCTTCTTTTTCTTCTTCTCTTTGACCTCGGCTTCAACAGCGCTCTGGCGCTCTTCTATCTGCTGTAGGCAGTTCTCCTCCAGCTGCTTGATTGCTTCCTGGCGCGCCTCTTCGTCTATGGCGGTAATAATATAGTGGGAGAAGTAGAGGACGCGCTCCAGGCTCCGCGGTGACAGGTCGAGCAATAAGCCCAATCGGCTGGGTATCCCCTTGGCGAACCAGATATGGCTCACCGGGCAGGCCAGCTCGATATGCCCCATGCGCTCCCTTCTCACCTTGGCCCGGGCTACCTCGACGCCGCACTTATCGCAGATAACCCCCTTGTAGCGTATCCGCTTGTACTTGCCGCAGTAGCATTCAAAGTCCTTGGTAGGACCGAAGATTCTCTCGCAGAAAAGCCCGTCCCTTTCCGGCTTCAGGGTGCGGTAGTTCACCGTCTCCGGCTTGGTTACCTCGCCGTATGACCAGCTCCTTATCTGCTCCGGTGAAGCCAGTGAGATACGAATAGCGTCAAAATCGTTGACTTCAAGCATTCTATTTTTCTACCTCTGCTTCAGTTTCACTATCTTTAGCCTCAGGCTCTGCCTCCATTTTGGGGGCTTCGGCGGTTTCCTCGCCGGCCTCAGGCTCTGTTTCCATTTTGGGGGCTTCGGCGGTTTCTTCGCCTGCCTCGGGCTCTATTTCCAGTTTAGGGATTTCAGCCCCTTCCTCTCCAGCCTCAGCCTCTGCTTCGGCTTCGGCGGCTTCTTTAGCCTCCTCGGCTGGCGTCATCTTTTCCTCTTCGTTAATCACCTCAATGGCCAGCCCCAGGCTTTGCAGTTCCTTGACCAGCACCTTGAATGATTCGGGGACTCCGGGCTGGAGGATATCCTCGTTCTTGACTATAGCCTCGTAGGTCTTGGCCCGGCCGGTGACATCGTCCGACTTGATGGTCAGGATTTCCTGAAGGTTGTGGGCGGCGCCATAGGCTTCCAGCGCCCATACCTCCATCTCGCCGAAGCGCTGGCCGCCGAACTGGGCCTTGCCGCCCAGGGGCTGTTGGGTAATCAGGGAGTAGGGCCCGGTGGAACGGGCGTGTACTTTGTCTTCGACCAGGTGGATTAGCTTCATCATATAGATATTGCCCACCGTTACCGGTTGGTCAAAAGGTTGACCGGTGCGTCCGTCGCGGAGGACGGCTTTGCCGGTGACCGGCGGGGGCAGGTTCCGTTCCGTTCTGGCCTGCTCCACTGCCTTCTCCAGTTGCTCCTGGTTGAGGCTCTTGCTTTTTATACCCAGGTCTTCAAGCCAAAGGCGCAGGCAGGCATTCTTGGCCTCTCCGGGGTGCTCGTCGCTGAATACTGTTTCCCCGTTGTAGCCCTGTTTTTTCAGCCAGGCTTTAGCCACCTCCAGCCGCAGGGTGGGGTGGTCGTTGGAGGGGTTAAGGTCAACGGCGCCGCTCCTCTGGGCTATCCAGGCTCTGGCCAGGGCGTCCTCGATGTTGACATCGCTGGCGCCGTCAAAGACCGGGGTGAGCGCCTTGAAGCCCAATAGCTGGGCCGCCCATCCCAGGTGCGTTTCCAGCACCTGTCCCAGGTTCATCCTTGAGGGCACGCCTATCGGGTTGAGGATAATGTCAACCGGCGTGCCGTCGGGGAGGAAGGGCATATCTTCCACCGGCGCAATCAGGGAGATGACCCCCTTATTGCCGTGCCGCCCGGCCAGCTTGTCCCCTACCGAGACCCTTCGCTTCTGGGCAATCCAGACCTGCACCCACTGGTTGACCCCGGCCGGCAGGTCGTCGCCGCTCTCCCGGGAGAAGACCCTGACGTTAATCACCTTGCCCCACTCGCCGTGAGGCACGCGCAGGGAGGTATCCTTGACCTCCCGGGCTTTCTCCCCGAAGATAGCCCTCAGCAGTTTCTCCTCGGCGGAGAGCTCGGTCTCACCCTTGGGGGTAATCTTGCCCACCAGTATGTCATCGGGGCCGACCTCGGCGCCGATGCGAACAATGCCGGTCTCATCGAGCTCGCGCAGGCTTTCCTCGCCGACATTGGGTATATCACGGGTAATCTCTTCCGGTCCCAGCTTGGTATCGCGGGCTTCCACCTCGTGCTTCTCAATGTGAATGGAGGCGAACTTGTCCTGCTCCACCAGGCGGTTGCTGATGATGATAGCATCCTCAAAGTTATAGCCTTCCCAGCTCATAAAGGCGCAGGTCACGTTCTGTCCCAGCGCCAGCTCTCCGTATTCGGTAGATGAGCTATCGGCCAGGACCTGCCCCGCCTCCACCCGGTTGCCCTTGCTTGCTCTAGGCTGCTGGCTGATACAAGTCCCCTGGTTGGTGCGGACAAATTTCATTAAGGGGTATACGTCCTTATCGCCGTTATCCCTGGTGACCACAATCTGTGAGCTGGTAACCGAGGTGACTACCCCGCCGTTCTGGGCAAAAATGACCTGCCCGCTGTGCTTGGCAACCTCGATTTCCATGCCGGTGGCCACCACCGGTGACTCGGGGCGGAGCAGGGGGACTGCCTGCCGCTGCATATTAGAGCCCATCAGGGCGCGGTTGGCGTCGTTGTGCTCCAGGAAGGGTATCAGGGCGGTGGCGACACTGACTATCTGCTTGGGCGAGACGTCGATGAAATCTATTTTGTCGCGCGCCTCCAGCAGGTAGCGGTCGCCCAGTCTGGCTTCGACCCTTTCGTCGATGAGCTGGTTCTTCTCGTCGAGGCGGGCGTTAGCCTGGGCGATAATATACTCGTCTTCTTTATCGGCGGTCATATAGATAATTTCATCAGAGACAAATGGCACCACCTTTATCTTTCTGGGGGATAGTTTTGCCAGCCTGGCGGCGAGGTTGGGGGTAATGACGGCTTTGGCTACGGTAGTTCCCTTGTCATTAACAACTGCCTCCCAGGCCGTCCTGCCCTCCAGCTCTTCGGAGGTGTTATCTATCTCACTGATTACCTTGCGGTAGGGCGTCTCAATGAAGCCGTATTGGTTAATCTGCCCGTAGGTAGCCAGCGAGCCGATGAGACCGATGTTAGGTCCCTCCGGCGTCTCAATGGGGCAGATTCGGCCGTAGTGAGAGAAGTGCACGTCGCGCACCTCAAAGCCGGCCCGCTCCCGTGATAAGCCCCCCGGGCCCATCGCCGATAAGCGCCGCTTATGGGTCAGCTCAGCTAGGGGATTGGTCTGGTCCATAAATTGTGATAGCTGTGAGCCGCCGAAGAACTCCCTGACCGCGGCCACTACCGGGCGAATGTTGACCAGGACGCTGGGGGTAACGGCATCGGCGCTGATAATGCTCATCCGCTCCCTGACCACTCTCTGCAGGCGCAGCAGCCCGATGCGGAACTGGTTTTGAATCAGCTCGCCGACGGTGCGCACCCGCCGGTTTCCCAGGTGGTCAATGTCATCGGGGGTATCGCTGCCGTTATTAATCATGATGATGCGCCTGACTATCTCGACGATATCTTCCTTGGTCAGCGCCCGTTTGCTTTCTGGAATCTCAAGGCGCAGTCGCTTGTTGAGCTTGTAGCGCCCCACCTCCCCCAGGTCATAGCGCAGTGGGTCAAAGAACAGGTTCTTTATCAGTTTTCGGGCGTTTTCAATATTGGGCGGGTCGCCGGGGCGCAGCTTTCTATAGATATCGAGCAGAGCCTCAGGCTCATCCTTGACCGAAGGCTCGCGCTCCATAGTTGAGCGGATAAACTGGTGCTCCGGGGAGTTGTCCTCACCGGCGAATAGCTCCAGCAGTTGCTCCTCGCTGCTGTAACCGATAGCCCGCATCAGGGTAGTGATGGGAATCTTGCGCTTGCCGTTTATCTTGGCCGAGACTACATCGCGGTTGCTGGTCTCAAACTCCAGCCAGGCCCCGCGGGAGGGGATTAGCTTGGCGTGGCACAGGCCGCGGCCGGTGTTGGCGTCTTCCTCTAAGGTAAAATAGACGCCCGGAGAACGGAGCAACTGGCTTACCGCCACCCTTTCGGCGCCGCTGGTGATGAAAGTGCCTTTAGCCGTCATAAGGGGAATATCGCCGAAAAAGAGGTCTTGCTCCTTGATTTCCCCGGTCTCCTTGACCAGCAGTTGTGTCCTGACATAGAGGGGGGTGGAATAGGTCAGGTCTTTCTGGCGGCACTCCTGCTCGGTGTAATGGGGCTCGCGGAATTCATAGTCTATAAAGCTGAGCGCCAGGCGGTTGCCGGTGAAGTCCTCAATAGGGGAACTCTCCTCCAGTAGCTGCTTCAGTCCCTTCTCCTGGAACCAGCGGAAGGAGTCGGTCTGGACCTTAATCAGATTGGGTACTTCTAGTATCTGGGGTAACCTGGCGTAGGACTTCCTGGGGGCGGGAGATGCATTTTGTTCAATGTCTGATGTTAACATAAATATTGTCTCTTAAACTCTACCTATCTATAAAGAGCGGGCAAATTTTGCATAAAATGCGGCACTAATCCCAGATAAAACCAGAGGTCAATAAAGGGGTATAATAGGGTGAAAAGGTTAGTGGCATGATTCAAACTTATATGGTACCACTAATTCTGGTTTTTGTCAATACCCTTTTGTCCCAGTTTTGGGGAAAAGGGCTTAAATGCCTCTATTACTCCTGCAGCGGGATGAGGCAGATGAAGCGGAGCACCTCGCCGCCGGTATTTCTAAAGCAGTGCTGTTCGTCGGGGGCGACAAAGACGACACTGCCCTTAGCTATGGGGCTCTCTCCCTCTTTGCCCGTTACCACCCCCTGGCCGGCGAGGATAAATACCTCGTGTTCCCAGGGGTGGGAGTGGTTGGGGGTGGAACTGCCCGTTTTGACCTCAAAGACCCTCATGCAGAAGTTGGGCGCCCCGTCTGCGGCGGTAATAACCTCGCGCTTGAATACTCCGGGCACCTCTTCGGTGGGCTGGGTATCAACGTAATTAGCTATTTTCATGATTGCTAACCCTTTAGCTTAAGTCCCTTTCTCGCTGGCTAGAAACTCTTTCTGCAGTTGGGCGACTACTTCCTGGAACCGCTTGTTGTGCGCCTCTCTGCCCTCAATATAATCGGCGGGTACCCACTCCATGTCCTTCAGGTTTTCTACCATCATGGGGAGCAGGTCGTAGGGGAGGGATATAATCACTAGCCCTTTGGGCAGCACCTGCCTTGAGTTCATCCCCGAGCTTAGATTGGTGACGGTAAAATTCAGTTGGCCGCTTAAATATGGATAAACGAACAGCCAGGCACAGCCGATGACCGTTGTCCCCTTGGCCGTCCATATTTTGCCGGTGGTGTAGCTGTATGCCCTGGTTAAAATCTCAGCCTGGGTCGGGTCGGCGGTGATTAATAATACGTCGGGCTCAAACGACATTTTGTCCAGGGGAGCGAAGACGATATATCTGCAGGTGCCTTGGGCCAGCTTGGGAATGGGCGGGTAGATTCTTCGGTTGGCGCGGTCTTCCTTGAAGAGCCCCAACCTGGGTCCTATCTGCCCGCTCTCGAAGATTGGGTCGGGCTCCTCCATGCCCAGTATTAGCGGTCCTACGCACTCAAAGTCTTCCTTGGTGGCGTAAAAGGGGGGGGCCTGGTGGGCTTCCCTGAGCATCTCGCAGAGGGCTAAGGTTTTCTTCAGCTTGGGGATTCCATCTGGTTTATTGAGCAGGAACTTAACGCCTACGGGCGGTCGCTCGAAGTTAAACTTTTTGAATATGGATAAGTCGCTCAAAATTTTTGACCTCCTTTTAACTGGGGAAGGGGGGATTTGAACCCCCACGCCTTGCGGCACATGATCCTAAATCATGCTCGTCTGCCAATTCCGACACTTCCCCCCGGCTTTAAGGTTCTCTTTAAGAGGCAAGGCTATCTTTGGCTACTATAACATTTTCCCTGGCTTGTCTCAAGGTGTTCGGGGAGAACTTTACTAGCGGGGTTAAGAATCAAGGAGCCATGTGATATATTAGGAGTCAGCTAGCCCGCTTTTGAGCCAGCATGGCAGGGCAGGGGGATTGATAATGAAACAGGCTCGGGGAGGCGTTGCTTACCGCCAGAGGGGATTCACCCTGCTTGAGGCGCTGCTGGTGATTGCTACTCTGGCTATAATAGCTCTTATAGTTGTGGCCAACTTCGGCTGGTTCTCCGGACGCGGCCAGACCGAGGTCTGTGAAATGGAAGAGCGGTTGGTAAAGACAGCCACCCTGGCTTATGCCCTAATCAACGAGGCTTGCCCCACATCTATTGAAGACCTGGCTCCTTACATCGACGACCCGGAAGATATAATGGGCAGCTATAGTTTTGGCGGCACTTACCCCGACTGCACGGTAACCCAGGACTCCTGCCCTTAAGAGCTATACCTCGACTATTCCCAGGTCGGTGAGCCTGATTTCGGGGATTACCGGCAGTGCCAAAAAAGAGAGGGTGGCGAAGGGCGAGGCCAGTTTCGTGCCCAGCTCGGCGGCTGTCTTCTCCAGCTTCTCCAGTTTGCTGACTACTGTCTCCAGAGGCTCGTCGGACAGTATGCCGGCAATGGGCAGGGCCAGGCTGGCCAACACCTTGCCCCCGGCCGCCACCAGGCCTCCCTGCAAACGTTCAATCTCCTTGATAGCGGTGAAGATATCCCTATCGTTGGTGCCGGCGGCGATGATATTATGGGAATCGTGGGCGATGGACGAAGCCAGCGCCCCCCGTTTTAAGCCCAGTCCGGCCACCAGCCCCAGCCCGATGTTGCCGCTGGCCTGGTGTCTCTCCACCACCACCAGCTTCAGGATATCCCTCTCCAGGTCGGGGACAACCTCACCGCCGCTGACCTTGACCTTCTCCATCCTCTTTCGGGTGATTATCTGGCCGGGGACAACCTCAATGACTGCCTCGGTTTCCCCGGAGGGCGGTAATTTGAGCTCCTCTATGGGGAAGGGTTTCATGTTGACGGTATTGGTCAGCCCTCCGCCGCTGGCTTGGGGGGTGGGGAACAGGGGCTTGCCCTCTTCAGCCACCAGCTTTCCGTGGTAGAAGACCATGTCAATCTGAAAGCGGGCTAAATCGCCGAGAACAATCAGGTTGGCGATATAGCCGGGGGCTACCGCCCCCAGCCCCTCCCGGCGGAAGTACTCGGCGGGGTTGATGGTAGCCAGTTGAATAGCCCGCACCGGGTCGAGCCCGAGGCTGATTGCCCGGCGTACCACCCCGTCGATATCGCCATCCTTGAGCAGGTCGGTGCAACTGCGGTCGTCAACTACCAAAAGGCACCTCTGGTAGCTCTTATCGGTGACCAGGGGCAGCAGGGCCTCCAGGTTTTTCTCCGAGGAGCCTTCCCGGAGCATGATAAACATGCCCTGCCTCAGTTTTTCTTGGGCTTCGGCAAAAGAGAGGGACTCGTGGTCGGAATAGATGCCGGCGGCGATATAGGCGCTCAAGTCCCGGCCGCTGAGGCTGGGGGCGTGGCCGTCGATAGTCTTCCCCCGCGCCGAGACGATTTTCTTTAATATCCCCTTATCCCCGCCGATGACGCCGCGGAAATTCATTACCTCCCCCAGCCCGATGCACTCCTTCCACTTTAGAATCTGGCGCACCTCCTTGGGTCCCAGGCTGGCGCCCGATGTCTCCAGGCGGGTAGACGGCACGCAGGAAGGCGCCATCAGGAAGAGCTCAAAGGGCAGGAGGCGGGCGCAGTCCAGCACGTACCTTATGCCTTCTATGCCGCCGACGTTGGCTATCTCGTGGAAGTCGGTGACCAGGGCGGTGGTACCGTGGGGCACTACCGCCCGGGCGTATTGGCCGATTTCAAGCATGGAGCTTTCGGGGTGAATATGCCCGTTGATGAGTCCGGGGGCAATGTATCTGCCCTTTAAGTCCAGCGCCTCTTTGGCTTCGGTATAGTCACCTATACCGGCTATCCTGTCCCCGCAGATAGCCACGTTGCCGCTTTCAATCCGTCCGGTGAAGACGTTGACCACTTTGGCATTGCTTAGGATAAGGTCGGCGGGAAGCTCCCCCTTAGCCACCGAGATTAAGCGGGCCAGTCGGGACGGCATCAGCTATCCTCCAGGGCGCATATATCGGGCAGGTAGCGGAACCTCTCGTTCCAGTCTATGCCATAGCCAACGATAAACTTATCGGGGACGGTGAACCCCAGGTAATCGATGTTAACCGCGACCTGGCGGCGGGCGGGCTTATCGGCCAGGGAGCAAAGCTTCAACGATGCCGGCTCTTGCCGGCGCAGGTAATCCAGGAGAAAGGCAACGGTGAGGCCGCTATCTATTATATCCTCAATGAGCAGGATATCCCTGCCGGCAACTTCAGACTGGGTATCATGCACCACCTTAATCTTCCCCGAACTCTCCGTCCCCCCGCCGTAGCTGGAGACCCGGATGAAGTCCACCTCCAGCGGAAAATCGAGGAGACGGATGAGGTCGGCTAAGAACATGAAGGAGCCTTTGAGAATGCCTATCAGGACAGGCTGTTTGCCCCGGTAGTCGCGCTTGATTTCAGCCGCCAGCCGGTTGACGGCGGCGGCTATCTGCTGGCTGGTGAGGAGGACGCTCAGTTTGGGTTGGGAAGCCATAGCTACTTTTAGATTATAGCCTTTGGCTCTAGTCCTGTCCATCTGTCCCTTTTAGGTTTTGCGTCCCACCCAGCCCGCCCTCATAA
>DUEC01000059.1 GCA_011176635.1 Dehalococcoidia bacterium
GAGTTAAAATGGTGGTGATACATAATCTCTAAGGAGAAAAGCCATGATTGAACGATATTCCAGGCCGAGAATGAAAAGAGTATGGTCCAACGAGAATAAATTTGATAAGTGGCTTCAGGTAGAGATTGCCGTCTGTGAGGCATGGGCTGAAATGGGCGTCATTCCCAAGGAAGCCCTCTCCAAGATAAAGCTGGCCCGGGTCAACCTTAAACGCATGGAGCAGATTCTAAAGGAGACTCACCATGATGTCACCGCCTTTCTGGAGTCGGTGTCAGAGAGCCTGGGGGAAGAATCGCGCTTTATTCACCTCGGCCTTACCTCCTCCGATGTGATAGATACCGCCCTCAGCTTACAGCTGATTGAGTCCGCTGAGCTGCTGAGCCAGGATATAAAGGAGCTCATCTCGGTGCTGGCGCAAAAGGCGATAAAACACAAATATACGGCTATGATTGGCCGCACCCACGGTGTCCATGCCGAGCCGATTTCCTTTGGTTTTAAGCTGGCGCTGTGGACCGATGAGATGAGGCGCAACCTGCAGAGACTGGCTGAAGCCGAAAAAGCCATCGCCGTGGGCAAGATTTCGGGGGCCGTGGGTACCTATGCCACCCTTTCCCCGGAGGTCGAGGAGAAGACCTGCGCCAAGCTGGGGCTGGAGCCGGCCCCTGTTTCCAGCCAGGTCCTCCAGCGCGACCGCCACGCTCAATTCGTTACCACCCTGGCTATAGTTGCCAGCTCGCTGGAGAAATTCGCCACCGAAATCAGAAGCCTGCAGAAGACCGAGACCAGGGAAGTGGAAGAGCCCTTCGCCGCCAGCCAGACCGGCTCTTCGGCTATGCCCCATAAGCGCAACCCGGAGCTCTGCGAGCGAATCTGCGGTATAGCCCGGCTGGTGCGGGGCTACGCCCTGACCTCAATGGAAAATATCGCCCTCTGGCATGAGCGGGACATCTCTCACTCCTCCACCGAGCGCATTATCCTGCCCGACTCCTGCCTGATAGTCGATTACTCCCTGGCCGTTTTTACCTCGGTGATGAAGGGACTGCAGGTCTACCCGCAGAAGATGAAGCGGGATATGGAGCTTACCAAGGGCTTAATCTTCTCCCAGCGGGTAATGCTGGCCCTTATTGATAAGGGCTTGAGCCGTAAGCAAGCCTACGAAATGGTACAGCGCAATGCCATGAAGGCCTGGAAGGGGAGCAAAGGCTTTCTGGCCCTGCTTAAAGCCGACCCCCAGGTTACCGCTGTCCTGCCCGCGACTGAGCTTGAACCCCTCTTTGACGAGCAGTACTACCTGCGCTATATGGATGATATTTTTAAGCGTCTGGGCTTGACCGAGGCGCAGTGGAGGGGGAAGAGTACATCCGGAGGTTCGGAGCTTTCGCCCGGGGCGATATAATGAGCGCTGACTCGTCAGTTTTGCTGCAAACCGAGTTGCCCCTGCCCCTGTTTCTGCGGGGCAAGGTGCGCGATACCTATGACCTGGGCGAGCTGATGCTGATTGTCGCCACCGACCGAATCTCCGCCTTTGACGTTGTCCTGCCCTGCGGCATCCCCAATAAGGGGGTGGTGCTCAATAAACTCTCCGCCTTCTGGTTCGACCAGACCCAAGGCTTGCTGCCCAACCACCTGGTGGCGGTGGTCGATGATACCAGCCGCCTCGACGCTTATCTTCCCGCCCAGAGCCGCTTTGCCTATCCCGCTTACCTGGAGGGGCGGTCTATGGTAGTCAGGAAGGTGGAGCGCATCCTGGTCGAGTGCGTGGTGCGCGGCTACATCAGCGGCTCGGCCTGGGCGGAGTATGGGCAAAAGGGCACTATCTCCGGCCTGCCGGCGCCCAGGGGGCTAAAAGAGAGCCAGGAATTGCCCCAGCCCCTTTTTACCCCCACCACCAAGGCGGACACCGGCCATGACCTGCCGATGTCCCGGGATGAGATGAATAAAATGGTCGGCGGGCGTTTAGCCGGGGAGATGGAGGCGAAGAGCCTGGCCGTCTACAACTACGCCCGTGAGTATGCCATAGCCAGGGGCATCATCATCACCGACACCAAGTTCGAGTTCGGGCTGGAGGGGGATAAGCTAATCCTCATTGATGAGCTTTTGACCCCGGACTCGAGCCGCTTCTGGGATGTCGGGCTTTACAAGGTCGGCCAGTCCCAGCCCAGCCTGGATAAGCAGCCGGTGAGAGACTGGCTCAGCCAGTCGGGGTGGGACAAGAGTCCCCCCGCCCCCATGCTGCCCCCGGAGGTTATTGAGGCTACTACCCGCCGATACGAGCAGGCTTACCAGAGGTTGACGGGTAGCAGCCTCTAAAGTATTTAGCCGCCAATTTTTATAGCAGGAGAGAGCTATGCCTGAAGAGAAAGAGATACCTGAGTATTTTTCAGACCAGTTCATGCTTGCCGGTGGGCCTTACGGCGCCGTGATTAGCTTTGCCAAAGGTCCCGCCGAGCCCGGGCCGGGCAGGACGGCGGAAACGGTGGCCAGGGTTCGGATGAGCTATGAGCACATAAAGACGATGACCTTTGTCCTGGCCCGCCATGTCAAGAAGCTGGAGAGGGAAAACGCAATCTCTTATCCTATACCGCCCAAAATCCTTTCCGGGCTGGGCATCGCCAAGGAGGACTGGGACAGCTTCTGGGAGAGCAGCAATTTCTCGCTCTAGAGCTTAAAAAGGCTAATCTTCCAGCAGGCCCTTGGTGCTGGGCGACTTGCCGGAGAGCCGCGGGTCGATTGCTGTCGCCATATCTAAAGCTCTGCCCAGGGCTTTGAACAGGGCTTCGGCTTTGTGATGGTCGTTGATGCCGTATAGAATCCGGGCGTGCAGGTTGAGCCTGGCTTCAATGGTGAAGGACTCCAGGAAGTGGCGGATGAGGTCGGTGGCGAATCCGGCCATATCGTTATCGCTGAAGGGCAGCTCCAGAACGGTATATCCCCGCCCGCTGATGTCCACTGCCACCGCCGCCAGGGCGTCATCCATGGGCACGGAGGCATCGCCCATTCTGACGATGCTCCGCTTTTCCCCTAGGGCTTCTCCCAGGGCTTTACCCAGACAAATGCCGACATCCTCCACCAGGTGGTGCTGGTCATCTCCGTTGGCGGAAAGCTTCAGGTCAAACCTCCCGTGTTGGGCCAGCTGAGATAGGAGATGGTCAAACATCTTGATGCCGGTATTTATCTCCCACTGGCCGCTGCCATCTATATTTAGCTCCAGGTTGATGTCGGTTTCTCTGGTCTTTCGCTTGAACAGTGACGTTCGGGTAGCCATTAGCGGGAAAGCCTTATTGGCTTTCAGACGGAAGAGGGGACCCATAGTTGCCTTGCCCGCTATTATCTGGTTGTAATAAGGCCGACTGCAGCCTATCCTTTCTGCCATCTGCTGGTCAGTATATCCGTTCTTCCTCTGGATTTCTTTTAGACTCTCCACTAGCTCCATTTTCCGCCTCCTGTTAAGAATTATAACACTTCTTATGAGGTTATCACTAGCCTTTTGCAGGCTATTTGTTAACTATTATAACATATATTTTAGATTTGTCAAGTGTTTTGGGGTTTATTTGTTAATTTAGATAACAAGCCTCTCTACTTGGAAAGGGGAGAGGGAGAAATGAAAAAGAGGGGGCGAAGCCCCCCTCTTAAATGACACCGAGATAAGGGTTAGCTTCCTATCTCTCTTAGCGCCTTGAGCAGGGCATCGGTGTGCTCTGGTTTGCCCACGCTGATGCGGATGGAGTTCTGCAGCAGGGGCAGGTCGAAGTAGCGGATTAGTATCCCCCTATCGTGCAATGCTTGCTGTATGTCGCTGGCCTTGCCCTTGAGGACGTGGCAGAAGACGAAGTTGGCCTGTGAGGGGAAGGGTTTTAGCCAATCCAGCTTGCCCAGCTCGGTAAAGAGCCTTTCTCTCTCGGCGACTATAGCCTTTACCTTGCTCATTAAGTTCTGGGTGTCCTTCAGCGTCTCCCGCACCGCCACCCTGGCGGCGACACTTACGTTGTAGGGGAGCTTTAGCTTCATCAGGTATTCGGCAATCTTGGGCGGGAAAACGCCGTAACCGATTCTTAATCCGGCCAGCCCGGCCCACTTGCTGAATGTCCTCAGCACCATCATGTTTTTATACTGGTTGACGAGCTTGGTAACCGTTTCCCCGCTGAACTCGACATAGGCCTCATCGACCAATAGCGGTATGCCGGTATCGGCCAGCTCCAGTATATCCGGCTGGTGCGTAATGGTGCCCGTCGGGTTATTGGGGGTGGCCAGGACTATCATTTTGGTATTTTTGTTTACCGCCGCCTTGATGGCCGCTGCGTCAATAACGAAGTCCTCGTCTCTGGGCACATTGACCAGTTTGCCGCCGTATACCAGCGCCCGGACGCGGAATATATCAAAGGTGGGTATGGCGTTTATCAACTCGTCACCGGGCTCAAGAAAGAGGCGCAGTACGTTATCTATCAATTGGTCGCTGCCATTATCAGCCACGATATAGCTGGCGTCGACCCCTATATATTCCTGCAGTTGCCGCCTGAGCTCGGTCTGCCCGGCATCCGGATAGGTATAAAGATATGTGCAATTACCCAGAGCCTGCTGGACGCGGGGAGAACAACCGTAGGGGTTCTCGTTATCGTCCAGCTTGATGATGTCCTCCTCCCGCAGGCCAAGCTCCCTGGCTACGTTCTCAGGCGCCTTGCTGGGCACGTAGCCGCCGAGGCTGGCTAAATCCTGTCTTACCTTTCCCTCTATTCCCTCAGAAACTCCCATGGATGCCTCCTCTTGTAAGTATAGTTAAATACCCCGATAAATAAAATTCCCTCCGCCTGGAGGGTTCTGTTCTGGTTTTGGGACTTTTTATTTTCTACTTTTTATTGCCGTATACTACCCTCCAAGCGCTCGGTTGCGCCCGGTAAATATGTAGGCGTAATACATATGGTGAGCAGTATAGGCTGACATTTGGCTTGACTTTACCATAAATGATTATATTTTGTCAAGATTTAATCGCTTAGCCGCTTCTCGGCCGCTTTGGCGTGCGCTTCCAGCCCCTCGGCCCTGGCTATGGTAGCCGCCGCTCTAGCCAGCTTCTTTAATTCGGCTTTACTGACGCCAACCAGGCTGGTGAACTTGACGAAATCGAGTATATTCAGCGGCGAGCTGAAGCGGGCGGTGGCCTCGGTGGGCAGAACGTGGCTGGGCCCGTCGACATAGTCGCCCAGGACGACGCTTGAGTCGCTGCCGATGAAGATACAGCCGGCGTTGGCTACCCGCTCGATACAGGCATCGGCCTTCTTTACCATCAGGCAGAGGTGCTCCGGGGCGTAGAGGTTAGCCAGCCCTATAGCCTCGTCTATATTAGCCACTATCGCTATCAGCCCTCGGCTTTCCAAAGACTTGGCGGCTATGGCCTGGCGCTTTAAGGTTTTTAACTGCTTCTCCACCTCCCGATTGACCTCGTCGGCTAGCCGTCTGGAGGTGGTTATCAGTATGGCCGAGGCTAATGGGTCGTGCTCGGCCTGGGCCAGGAGGTCGGCGGCGCAGTAGCTGGCATCGGCGCTATCATCGGCGATAATTACCACCTCGGATGGGCCGGCCAGCCCGTCGATGCCCACTATGCCGTAGACCAGCTTTTTAGCCAGGACGACGAAGATATTGCCCGGGCCGCAAATCTTGTCCACCCTGGGGACGGACTCGGTGCCGAAGGCGAGGGCGGCGATTGCCTGGGCGCCGCCGATGGCGAAGACGCGGTCGACCTGGGCTATGTCGGCGGCAACTAGTGTCGCTGGAGGGATGCTCCCTTTAGCTTGGGGCGGGCTAACCAGGATGACCTCCTTGACACCGGCAACCCGGGCTGGTATAGCCGCCATCAGCACCGTCGATGGGTAGCTGGCGGTACCGCCGGGGGCATAGACGCCGACGGACTCCAGGGGGCGTATCAGCTGGCCGAAGCCCTTTTTAGAGACTAAGTTCCAGATAACGTCCTTTTGTTTTTGGTGATAGGAGCCTATCCGCTCGGCGGCCAGTTTGAGGGCTGAGACCAGTTCTTTGTCTACCTCTCCGTAGGCGCTTTTTAGCTCTTTTTTGCTCACCTCCAGCGAATTCAGCTTTACTTTATCAAGCCTTGAGGTAAGGTCAAGTAAGGCGGCGTCACCACGGCGGCGCACCTCATCGATTATCTGCCTGACCTCGGGTTCCAGGTCGCTGTGGTAGAGCTGGGCTGATGCGCTCCGGGAGAGCGCCGCTCTGGCTGGCTTGATGCCTTCGATTATCTTCACTTTATCGCCTCCACTGCCTGGCTTATGGTCTTGATAATAGCCTTCATCCTTTTCTGCCTGACGGGATTTGAGACCTGTCCGGTGCTGCCGATGAGGCAGGCGGTCGACTCAAAAAGGGTGTCGATAATCTTGAGGTTATGCCGGGCTATTGTCCGTCCGGTCTGGGTATTCTCAATCAGCAGGTCGGCGTCCTCGGGCAGAAAGGCTTCGCTGGCGCCCCAGGTGGGGACCACCCGGTAGTGGCTAAGGTGGTTGTCCCGGGCGTACTTATCGGCAATGTTTATATACTCCGAGGCTACCTTAAGCGGCTCTTGTCTGGCGCTCCCTTTCAGCTCGCCGACATCGGCTACCGAAAATTCCTGGCTGACCACGGCCACGATTTTGACCCTGCCCAGTTTCAGGTCGAGGATTTCTTGCACCGGGCTGGAGGGAAACTGGTAGAGGTGCTCTACCAACCAGTCTCGGCCGGTAATAGCCAGGTCAAAGTTGCCGTTGGCTACCTGCAGGGGCATATCCTGGGGCCTGATTACCTTGATGGTGACACCGTCCAGGTCGGTGGTAGGGCGGCGGTTGCCTACTGGTGATGGGTAATCGTCAAGGCGAATGCCGGCTTTCCCCAATAGTTGTTGGGTAGGCGGCTGCTGGTGCCCGTCGGGCAGGGCCAGGCGGACGGCATCCTTGGGCTCTTCTTTAGGCAGGTATCGGCTTTCGGGCACCGGGGATGCCTTTGTTTTCTCATGTTTCGCCGGCTCGGCTATAAGCGCCTCCTCAATGGAGGACACCACCTCGGCCATGTCTTTGGCTTTCCAGCTATTCCCGTTGGCGATTAGAAAGGCGCTGACGCTGAGCACCTGGCTTATCGGCGCCAGCCCGTAGCGAGGCAGTTCTTCGGCAGTGCCGCAGACCAGTGCCAGCTCGGCGCTTTCCGGAGGGTAGACCTCGGCTCCTCCCCAGAGGGGAAAGATGCCGAAGCGCCTCAGCCGCAGCTCCAGGGCGAAGGACTCAGCCAGGTTGGGGTACTCGCTGGCAATGCGTATGGTGCCTGTCCTGGCCCGCACCGCCTCTACTGTGTCTATTCCTGCAGAGGGGCTAGCAGCGGCGTACAGGGTGCCGTCCCCGTATTTCAGGTTTTTCACCTTCATTAAGGCGCTGCTGGGGTATTTAGCCAGAAGCTCTTCAATCCAGTCCGAGCCGCAGATGCCCAGGTCGTAGTTGCCGATTGCCACCTGAATGGGGATATCCTTCTCGTGGAATACCCTGGCTGAGAGCCGGGGAAGGCTTTCCGACTGGATCCGGTAGAGGCGCGCCTTCTCCTGGTAGCCGTCAAGTCCCCAGCCCGCCTGTGAGAGCAGGGCGGACGTCCGGGCTAAAAGACGCCCCTTGGGCAGCGCTATCTTTATATTGTTCATCTACCTCGCCCCCCTCCACCTGCCTTTTACTTCCCACCCGGCCCGCCCTATAGAGGTTTTGACTCCTCTTACAAACCCCTTTAGTACTCTCCTTGAAGAGCAGGGCGGCGGGCGAAGCCTCTCTTCTTTACTCTTCCTTACAAGGGCGGTGGGTGGGAAAAGATATGAAATTCACCCCTTTAATATTTTAAGGACTTCATCTATGGTCTGGGCGGCGATTTTCTGCTGTTTAGCCTGGTCGGTCAGGATAAACCGGGGCGCCTGGCTTTTAATGTCTATCGCCCAGTCGAAATCGGTTGTTTCTTGAGCGCCCAGATATAGTTCCGCTCGGTAGCCGGCTTCGTGGAGGCGGGAGATAATGCCCAGGCCCTCCTTAACTACTAGCGGCTCGGCTTTGATTAGGACGCTTTGCCCCGCCGGTTTAGCCAGAGCCTTCGGTTTTATCAGCTTCATCAGGCGGTCAAGGTAGAGGGCGACACCGGAAGCAGGGGTATTCCCGCCCCCCATCAAGGGAATAAGGGCGTCATATCTGCCCCCGCCGCCTATCTTATCCCCGCCTTTGAAAATCTGGAAGATGATGCCGGTATAGTATTCAAAGCCCCTGACCGAAGCCAGGTCAATCTGGTAATCACTGCCCATGGTCTCCAGGAGCTCGGCGACTTTAGTAAAATCGTCAATGTAGGGCTGGAACCGGGGAAGGTCGGTGGCGAATAGAGCCTTTAGCTGTTTGACGAAGTCGGCTGACTTTCCTTTCCACTCAAGCAGGCGGGGCAGGGCTTTTCCCAGTTCGGGCTTTACCTTGGCCAGCACTTTGGTGTCCCCATCCAGGATGCGGTCAAATATCCTGGCCTGCTCCTCAGGGCTTAGCTCCAGCCTGGCCAATAGCGCCCTTATCAAGCCAGCGTGGGACAGTTTAAGTTCAATGCCCTCAATCTTCAAGCGTTTCAAGACCTCCAGGGCCAGCATCACCAGCTCCAGGTCAGCCGCAGGGGAGCCGGCCCCGATGAGTTCCGCCCCGCATTGCCACCTTTCCCGGGTCTTTTTGCCCGTCGCCTCGAAGATAAAGACATTGGCGATATAAAAGAGCTTGGCCAGCTCTTTGCCTTCCATACTGTCGATGTAAAGGCGGGCAACGGGGATAGTGCCGTCGGGTCTCAAGACCACCCTTTCCCCGCTCCAGCCGTCCCAATCAAGGAAAGAATATACCCTGCCTAACATGGATGGGGTGAGCGTCCCCGTTGCCGTGAATAGGTGGAGGTACTCAAGGGTCGGTGTCTTGACTTCCCCGTAGCCCCATTTGAGGCAGCAGTCCCTGAATGTGCCCTCAATGAGCCGAAAGGCGGCCATTTCTTCCGGGGACAGGTCGCGGGTGCCTTTGCACCTCTCGATTTTCATAGCTGGTAAATTTTAACACTACTATGCTGGCTATTCAACTAGGGGTTTGTGCTTTACCCCTCCCCCAATTTCATCTTTTCCCACCCACCGCCCTTAGAAGGACTTCCTAATGCACCCTTTTTAGAAGTTGTCTTGCTTCCCACCCTCCCACCCAAAAGAGGCCGGCGCCTCTCTTCCACTCTTTTATTTGCCCCTTTACCCCTCGCCCAGTGGGGGAAGGGGAAAGGAAGTTTTAGAGGCGGAACCTATAAGTGTGGGAGGGTAGGGAAAATAAACGTCCTTAAACAATCCAGAGGCAAAACCCCCCGTCTATACCATCGTTTGCAATGAGAGCATCAAGCCATATATAATTTCAGTTACCCCCTCTTGACGGGTTAGGCGCATTCTATTATGGTTGAGGGACGCATGAGCAAGGTTATAGTTAATGCCCTTCGTCTGGTTTTCCTCCTGGCTTTAGCCGCCGGGTTTTTACTGCCGCTTGCCGCCAGCGCCGCTACTCCGTCAATCCACATCCTTCATGTCGAGGGCACCATTGTGCCCATAGTTGCCGATTACATTGACCGGGGCATTACCAGGGCTGAAGACGAGAATGCCGCCGTTTGCATTATTGAGCTGGATACGCCGGGAGGACTTTTGGGCTCCACGGAGGAGATAGTCCAGAGGATTCTGAACGCCGATGTCCCGGTTGTGGTCTATGTTTCTCCCCGGGGTGCCTGGGCGGCTTCGGCAGGGACCTTTATCACTCTATCGGCTCATATCGCCGCCATGGCACCGGGCACTACTATCGGCGCGGCTCACCCTGTGGCCGGCGGTGGTGAGGAGATACCGGAGGACCAGATGCAAAAGATAGTCGAGTTCTCCGCTGAGTGGATGGAGACTATTGCCCAGGAGCGCGGTCGCAATATAGAAGAAGCCCGTCTGGCGGTAACCGAAAGCAAGTCCTTCACCGATGTTGACGCCCTAGAGGCTAACCTCATTGACCTCAGGGCAAATAGCCTGGAAGAGCTTATCTCCCTGATTGACGGCTGGGAGATTACTCTAGCCAACGGGCTGGAGGTTACCATCGATACCAGCGGCTACCAGATGACCAGAAATGAGATGAGCCTCATCGAGGGCTTCCTGCATGGTATCAGCGACCCCAATATTGCCTATATTTTGCTCAGTATCGGCAGTATCGGCATTATCGCCGAGATTTACAGCCCGGGGACGTTCTTTCCCGGCATTATAGGGGCTATCAGCCTGCTCCTTGCCTTCTACTCTCTGGGCGTCCTCGACGCCAATCTGGGGGGCATATTGCTAATCCTGCTCTCCTTCGGCCTGTTTATCGGCGAGCTACTTACTACCAGCTTCGGCATATTCACCGCCGGGGGCATAACTGCCCTCGTTCTTGGTTCCTTAATCTTATTCCCCGGCGGCTCCTTGTTCCAGGTAGACCCCTGGCTGATTGCCGTGGTTGCCATTGTTATTGCCGCCGTTTTTGCCTTTGTCATTAGCCGAATAGTCCGCATCCATCGCCGTCAGGCCGCCACCGGCAGGGAGGAGCTGGTGGGCAAGACCGCCCTGGCCAAGACCGACCTGGAGCCTGAGGGGATAGTCCTCTTTAAGGGCGAACGCTGGACGGCGGTGGTGAAGAGAGGCCGGGTGAAAGCGGGGGAGACGGTGGTTATAGACAAGGTTGACGGCCTTAAACTATATGTAAGCAAAAAAAAGACGAAGGGGTAAACAAATGAGTCCAATTGCTATCGTTTTAGTCTCTATCTGTGCCGCTGCTTTATTAGCCTTTGTCGTTCAGCGGGTGGTCAGAGCCCATCTCCGCCAGGCGTCTGCCGGCAGGGAAGAGCTTTTGGGCAAGACCGCCGAGGTCGAGATAGCCCTGGAACCGCAAGGAATAGTCCTGGTTGAGGGCGAACGCTGGAAGGCGGTATCGGAGAAGGGTCGGGTTAAACCCGGGGAGGAGGTGATTATAACCAAGGTTGACGGCTTAAAACTGTATGTAAAAAAGAAAGAATAAGAGGAGGTAAACCAATGCACCCAATTGCTATCGGTGCCATTGCTTTAGTCGCGTTTATACTTATTTCCATGTCAATCAAGGTTGTCAAAGAGTACGAGCGGGGAGTTGTCTTCCGCCTGGGGCGGCTGGTCGGAGCCAAGGGGCCGGGACTGTTCTTCATCATCCCCTTCATTGACTCTATGGTTAGGGTGGACCTCAGGGTAGTGACTATGGATGTCCCATCACAGGAGGTAATCACCAAGGACAATGTTACCGTGAGGGTAAATGCCGTGGCCTACTTCAGGGTGGTTGACCCTGAGGCATCCGTGGTCAAGGTACTGGACCACATCAGGGCTACCTCGCAGATATCTCAGACCACGGTGCGAAACGTGTTGGGGCAGTCCGAGCTGGACGAGCTGTTGACGCAGAGGGAAAAGCTCAATCAGGCGCTGACCAAGATAATTGATGAACACACCGACCCCTGGGGGGTGAAGGTCAGCACGGTGGAGATTAAGGAGGTCGAACTCCCTGAGACGATGAGGCGCTCTATGGCGGCTCAGGCTGAGGCGGAGAGAGAAAGAAGGGCCAAGATTATCCACGCCGACGGTGAGTTCCAGGCCTCGGAGAGGCTGGCTCAAGCCGGGGCTATTATGGCCCGGGAGCCGACCACACTGCAGCTTCGTTACCTGCAAACGCTGACCGAGATAGCCTCGGAGAAGAACAGCACCCTCATCTTCCCTATACCCATAGACCTTATCACCATGTTTATGGGGAAAGAGATTTCAGCGCCTAAACCGGCCAGAGGGGCTAGAAAGTAGCCCAGGATTAATATGACATAATATAGGCGAAACCCGGGCCTGCCTTAGCAGGCTCTGGGGGGAGAGCATTATTTATTGGCGCAGGGTGACATCCCCGGCTACAATCTTGGTCAGGCCGCCGTCGGGCTGGCGGAGGAGCAGGCTGCCGTCGCTGGCTACCGACTCGGCTATGCCATGGTAGGTAGATTCGCCCGAACTTACCTGCACCTTTTTACCCAGTGTCACCAGCCTGTCCCGCCACTCCTGGTAAACGGAATCGCCCGAGGGCAGGGCCAGGTATAATCTCTCCGTTTCCACCAGCAGGCAGCGTATAATATCCAGCCTTGATACATCCCTGCCCAGTTCGTGGGAAAGGCTGGTAGCCGTGGGCGTAATTTCGGGGAAACTGGAAAGCTTGAGGTTGACATTTATCCCTATGCCGATAACAGCGTAGTCCACGGAGCTGCCCTTTACGTCGCTTTCAATTAAAATCCCGCAGACCTTTTTGTCGTTAATCAGGACGTCGTTGGGCCACTTAATCTGCGCTTTCAAGCCGCTTACCTTCTCAATGCAGTGGACGGTAGCCAGGGAGGCTACCATAATGAGGGAAGATAGCTCATCCGGGCCGGGGCGGAGAATAATGGATAAGGCAATGCTTCCCCGCGGTGACAGCCAGGTCCGCTTTATCCGCCCCCTGCCCGCCGTTTGCTCCTCAGCCAGGACGACGCTCCCCTCCGGGGCGCCCTCTCGGGCTTTAAGCTTGGCGACGTCATTGGTTGAGGGCAGGCTGGGGTAGTAGATAATCTTTCGGCCGATGAAGCTCGTCTCCAGATTATCGGTGATGGCGGCGGGCGATAAACTGTTTTCTATCATCTTGACATGAAATAGGTGTCAGGGCATAATATAGTCTGTTTCTAGGCGGGTGTAACTCAGCGGCAGAGTGCTTGCTTCCCAAGCAAGACGTCGAGGGTTCGAATCCCTTCACCCGCTCACACAATGCTATTGGCCAGTTACCTAAGTTTAGCAGGCAAAACCAGAGCAAATCAAGAAGCGACGATTATTACCCTCTGCTTGACATGGTAACTGCCTCAAGTCTACACTATCATATTACGTTAGGCCTATTACTTTTTTTGAGGAGTGACGGCTATGCTTTGTCCCACCTGTCGCGCGGTCATGATAGTGGTCGAGCAGGATAAGATTGAGCTGGACTATTGCACCGACTGCTCCGGAGTCTGGTTTGACTCCGGGGAACTGGAGCTAATGCTGGAGAAGATGGGGCTTGATAGCAGCGCCCTGTCCATCGCCAAGCTAACCGGTTCGCCGCAGGCTGAGACGCTAGAGAAAAAGCGGCGCTGTCCTATCTGCGGCCGCAAGATGAAAAAGATAAACCTGGGCAAGAAGCCGAAGGTGCTCATTGATGTCTGCCCCCGGGGAGACGGGCTGTGGTTTGATGGCGGCGAGGTACACCAGATTATAGAGCAGTGCCGGGGAAAACCGGGCAGCGGAGCGGACTCCGAGAACCGCGTTCTTACCTTTTTGGGGGACGCCTTTAAAGCCGAAGGCCAATCAGACTTACCGAGATAACGGTATAAGGAGGTTACTATGATTGCAGTCTATATTGTCGTCGGTATTGTGGCAATACTTCTCATCTTCTTCTTCGCTACCTACAATGGCTTGATAAGGCTACGTAATCAGAAGCGTAACGCCTGGGCTCAGATTGATGTTCAACTCAAGCGGCGCTATGACCTCATTCCCAACCTGGTAAATACGGTCAAGGGCTATGTGAAACACGAGCGGGGGACGCTGGAGGCGGTGACCAAGGCCCGAAAGCTGGCGCAGAGCCTGTCCGCTGATGATATCGGCGCTCGCTCCAAAGCTGAAGGCGAGCTCAGCAGCGCCCTGGCCAGACTGCTGGCGGTGGTGGAAAACTACCCCGACCTGAAGGCGAACCAGAACTTTCTGGCCCTTCAGGAAGAGCTGACTTCAACCGAGAACAAGATAAGCTTCTCCCGCCAGTACTACAACGACTCGGTTCTGAGGCTGAATGACAAGGTCCAGATGTTTCCCTCTAACATGGTAGCCTCCATGACCGGCTTCAAGCAGGGCGAGTTCTTTGAGGTTACCGTCGCCGCGGAGAAGGAAGCGCCCAAGGTCAGCTTCACTTAAGAGAAAAGCGGATAAGATATGTGGGAACAGATTAGGGCCAATCGGACGCGGTCCGCATTCCTAACCGCAGCTATGGGCATACTGCTGCTCTTGTTGGGCTATTTCCTGGGGCTGTATTTTTTCGAGAGCGGCATCGGCGGGCTCATTATTGCCCTGGTTATCTGGGGGATAATGACCCTGGTCGCCTACTTTCAGGGCGATAATATCCTGCTGGCGCTGTCAAGGGCTAAGAAGATAAAGCGCGACGACCATCCCAAGCTTTACAACATAGTCGAGGAGATGAAAATCGCCTCCGGTCTGGAGAAGATGCCGGACATCTATATCATCGACGACCCGGCGCCGAACGCCTTTGCTACCGGCCGCGACCCGCAAAAGGCGGCTGTCGTCATCACCTCGGGGCTGTTGGCCAAGCTCAACCGCGACGAGCTCCAGGGAGTCGTTGGCCATGAGGTAGCTCATATCAAGAACCGCGATGTAATGCTGATGGCGATGTGCGCTGTTATGCTGGGCACTATCGTCATTCTGGCCTGGTATGCCACGCGGGTGCTCTTCTTCGGCGGCATGGGTAGGGGCAGGAGGAGTTCGGGCGGCGGCCAGGCGCAGATGATAATGTTAGCCGTCGGCATCGTCCTTATGATACTGGCGCCGATTGCCGCCCAGCTTATCTACTTCGCCATCTCCCGGAAGCGGGAATACCTGGCTGACTCATCCTCCGCCCTCTACACCCGATACCCCGAGGGGCTCGCTTCGGCACTGGAGAAGATTGCCGCTTCAACGAAACAGCTTAAATCGGCCAATCAGGCAACGGCCCCTATGTACACGGTCAACCCCTTCCGCAAGAAGGGAAAAGCGGCCAGCAACCTCACCAGTACTCATCCGCCTATCCAGGAAAGGATACGCATCCTTCGTGCCATGTCCGGGGCTTCTCTGGCCGACTACGACAAGGCTTACCGGCAGGCAAGGGGAGGGGCTGGTGTTCTCCCTGCCTCGGCATTGACCCTGGACGAACTGGGTGGTGCCGCCGCCCTGCGGGCGCCCTCAGCCGATAGCAAGCTCCTGAAAGAAATGCCGCAGAAAGTAAAGCGTGCCCGGGAAACCTCAGACCTGATGTGGCGGCTCAATGAGTATAAGACTATTGACTGCCCCTGCGGCACCAAGTTGAGGCTCTCGCCCCGGTTCGGGGTGACCAGCGTCAGGTGTCCCCACTGCGGCCGCACTCATCAGGTTAAAGAGCTTTAGGGTTAAGAGTGACGCCTTAAACTAAAACGTGGTTCTGAGAGACCTAGCGATTTTCCAGCGGATAGCCGGTCTGCTGGCTTCCTTCCAGAAGTTGAGGCATCCCCTTAAAACAATCATACCTTGAAGCTTTCCTTTATGCCAATGTATTTTTCTCTCATCTTGGGCTTTTCTATCTTGCCGGTCGGGTTTCGGGGTACCTGGTCGAAGATAATGCGCCTCGGTCTCTTGTATCGGGGCAATTTTTGCTCGCAGAAGGCGTTTATCTCGTCTTCGGTCAGGGTTTCATCCTGGTTGCGGGCAATGACGGCGCAGGCTATCTCGCCCAGCCTTTCATCGGGGAAGCCGATTACGCCGACGTCATAGACCTTGGGGTGGCTACGGATGACGTTTTCCACCTCCACCGGGAAGATGTTCTCCCCGCCGGTGATAATTACGTCCTTCTTTCTATCCACGATATAGACAAAGCCCTGGCTGTCCATCCTGGCCATATCGCCAGTATACAGCCAGCCGTCCCTGATGGTCTCCGCCGTTTTTTGAGGGTTCCGGTAGTACTCCTTCATAACCCCGTTGCCCTTGACGATTAGCTCGCCGACCTTACCTATAGGCACATCCTTGCCCTTCTCATCGACGATGCGCGTCTCCCAGTTAAAACCGGTTTTCCCAGAGGCATCCAGCTTGTGCTGGTTTTCCAGGCGGAGGTCAAGGCATCCCGGACCCGTGGCTTCGCTCAAGCCGTAGCTGGTATCATACTGCACATCGGGGAAGCATTCCTTCCATTTTCTGACCAGGCTGGGGGGTATCGGCTGTGCCCCCATGTGCATCAGGCGCCAGCAGCTCAAATCGTAGTCTTCCTTTTTCAGCTCTCCCCGCTCAATGGCGCTGAGGATATCCTGCACCCAGGGCACCAGCAAGAAGACTACCGTTCCCCTCTCCCGGTGGACGGCTTCAAAGATGGCCTGGGGGCTTATCTCGGTCAGTATCGTAGCCCGGCCGCCGACAATCAGGCTGCCGAACCAGTGCATCTTAGACCCGGTGTGATACAAAGGGGGGATGAGAATAAAGTTGTCCTGGTGCTGCTTATAGTGGTGGTTGGCCTCGGTGACGGCGGCGCACTCCATGTTTTTGTGGCTGAGCAGTATCGGCTTTGGCTCCCCGGTGGTGCCCGAGGTAAAGTACAGCCCGCAGCCGTCCTCGGCATCCAGGGCCACGCCTAATGGTTGTGAGGGGGCTTGGCTGATTACAGCCTCGAAATCTTCCATATCTTGGGGCGGGTCTTGACTGGCGAAGATATAGTACTTGATGGTGGGTAGCTGGGAGCGGATAGCCTCTACCCTTTCGCTGAATTCCGGGCCCAGAATCATGGCCTTGGCTTCGGCGATGTCGGCGCAGTATTTAATGTCGCTGCTGGTGAACCTGAAGTTAAGCGGCACCGCCCAGGCTCCGGTCCTGATGATGCCGAAGTAAGCCTCCAGCCAGTTTATGGAGTTCATCATCAGGTGGATAACCTTATCGTCCTTGCCGACCCCTCTGGCAGCGAGGGCGTTGGCTAGTCTATTGGCCCTCTCATCAAAAGTCTTCCAGGTGATTTCCTTCCGTATCTTCCGGCTCGGTTTCAGCTCGATGAGGGCGATTTCATCAGGGTACATTCGGGCGTTTCTGGCCAGCATCTCGGTTATGGTCATTTATGGCTTACCTCCCCCGATGGCGGTATTATAGCGCGTTGCTGCAGGCAAGACAAACGGGGCATAGCACTATAGGACTATAGTTTACCTACTAAAGTACGAGGCAAAACATTACTAATGGGTGATTTACCGCGCCGCTTGTCTGCCTTAGTATAAGTATACTTGAGAAGTATCAGAAGTATCGGGGTTCAATAGAAATGCCAGTAACAATAGATGGTCAAACCTACTACAGGACGGCTGAGGTCTGCCGAATAGTTGGTATAAGCAGGGCTACCCTCTTCCGTTGGCTTAAGGAAGGCATCTTCAAGGAAGCCGAGCACAGGGATAGGAGGGGGTGGAGGCTGTTTACTGAAGATGAAGTAGATAAACTGAAGGCTGAAGCCAACCGGATAAATAAAGCTGACCAATTAAGCACCTTGAAAGGGTTAATCTAATCCAGTTTTCTCTTTAGAGGTGAGAGATGAAAATCGCCGAAAAAACAAAGGAAAAGGGTGCCAAGGAACGGGAAGCTCTGCGTATAGCCAAACTTGAGCAGGCAAAAACCGGGCGCAAGCGGGTGGAAGATGGCTTGGTACAGCCAATAGAGCAGTTCCAGGCCTTACTGGAGGAAGCCCCCATCGGCGTATGCAATACAGACCTCAAGGGCAAAATCACCTATATCAATAAGAGATTCGAAGAGGTCTCAGGTTATTCACGGCAGGAGGTGGTTGGCAAGAACGGATTTAAGCTTGGCATGTTTTCTGTGGAAACCCTGAGCCTCTTGGCAAAACGGCTGAGCAGGAGGCTGAGGGGAAGCCCTTCTCGCCTCCTAGAAATACAGTTCAAATGCAAAGACGGGCACTGGATATGGGTAGCAATGGAAGGAAAGATTATGAGAGAGAAGGGTATACCCGTCGGCTTCCAGATTATCTCTAGGGATGTCACCGAGCGCAAGCAGGCTGAGGAAGCGCTACGAGAGTCTGGGGAGTGGTTCCGTTCTATCGTGGAAAATTCCCAAGCCGGGATAATGATTCTAGATGACGCCTATCATGTCACCTATGTAAACGACCAGCTGTGCAAAATCTCGGGATATTATCGTAAGGAGGTCGTCGGGCAGGATTTCCGCCAGTTTCTCGATGAGGAGAGCAAACAACTTGTCGCCGATCGATATATCCGAAGGCAGAAGGGGGAAGAAGTTCCCCCTCGATACGAGTTTAACATTGTCCGCAAAGACGGCCAGAAGAGGCGTGTGGAAATCAGTTCCACCGTGCTCAAGGATTCGGCGGGAATAGTAAAGACAGTAGCTCAGATTTTGGACATTACCGAGCGCAAGCAGGCGGAGGAGGCATTACAGCAGAGCAACAGAAGGTTTAAGGACATCGCCAAGAATGCTCTGGAGTGGATCTGGGAGGTGGACGCTGAAGGGGAATATACTTATTCCGGTCCCGTTGTTAAGAAGATACTAGGCTACAAGCCGGGTGAGGTACTTGGAAAACACTTTTATGACCTGTTTCATCCCGATGACCGCGAAGAATTGAAGAAAGCCGCCCTTGAGATTTTTGCTAAAAAGCAGTCCTTCCGCCGATTCGTTAACCGCAACATACACAAAAACGGCCAAATAGTCTGGCTTTCAACGAGCGGGGTTCCCATACTTGATAAGGGAGGCAATCTCATCGGATACAGGGGCGCCGACGTGGACGTCACCGAGCGCAAGCAGGGGGAAGAAGCGCTTCAAGACGAGAAGAATAAGCTGCAATCAGTAGTAGGTGCCCTGGAATACGGTCTTACCATACAGGACAAGGACTATAACATTATCTATCAGAATGAACGGTCCAGAATATCCTCTGGTGGTGACCGCCTGGGGGAGAAATGCTACCGGGTCTATGGATTTAGAGACAAGATTTGCCCCGGCTGTCCGGTAAAACAGGCGTTTAAGGACGGCAAGTCCCACACCGTGGAGAGGCAGCAGGTAAAGCCTTCAGGGGAGGTCAAATTCTGGGAGAACACGGCTAGCCCCATCAGAGACGCCAAGGGGAACATCGTTTCCTGCCTTGAGGTCACCAGGAATATCACCGGCCGTAAGCGGGCGGAAGAGACTCTTCAAGCTGAGAAAAATAAGCTGCAATCAGTAATAGATGCCATGGAAGATGGCCTCACTATACAGGATAAAGACTATAACATCATTTATCAGAATGAGCTGCTGAAGGAAATTTATGGGGACCGCCTGGGGGAGAAATGCTACCGAGTCTACGGAGACAGTGAAAAGGTGTGCCCTGGGTGCCCAGTAGAAAAGGCATTTAAGGATGGTAAGTCACATACCTCGGAGAAGAAGGTAACATTGCCTTCGGGGAAGGTAGCCATCTGGGAGCCTACGGCTAACCCCGTTAGAGACTTTGGGGGGAATATAGTTTCCTGTCTTGAAATTGTCAGAGATATCACCGAGCGCAAGCAGGTGGAGCAGGCGCTGGTAGATGAAGTCACCCGGCGGCGTATCTTGATTGACCAGTCCCGGGACGGGATAGTCATCCTTGATGGGGATTCCAAGGTCTATTATGCCAACCAGCGCTTTGCCGAGATGCTCGGCTACACCCCCGAGGAAGTCCTTGAGCTCCATACCTGGGACTGGGATAAAACATTTCCACCCGAGCAACTGCTGGAGATGGGGCATAAAGTTGACGAGGCCGGTTTACACGTAGAGACACAGCACCACCGCAAGGATGGCTCCGTCATTGACGTTGATATCAGTATCAACGGGGCTATGTTCGGCGGACAGAAGCTTATCTTCTGTGTGGGCCGCGATATCACCGACCGCAAGCGGGCTGAAGAGGCGCTTCACCTGGAGAAGAATAAGCTGGAATCAGTAATAGGTGCCATGGAAGATGGTCTTACCATACAGGATAAAGACTTTAACATTATCTACCAGAATGAGCTGGTGAGAGGAATTTTTGGAGACCGCTTGGGGGAGAAATGCTACCGGGTCTATGAGGATAGAGAAAAGTTGTGCGATGGATGCCCTCTTAAAAAGGCATTTAAGGACGGCAAGTCTCACACCTCTGAGAGGAAGGTGAAAATGCCTTCGGGGGAGGTTGCCTTCTGGGAGAATACGGCTAACCCCATTAGAGATGCCAAGGGAGAGATTATTTCCTGTCTTGAGGTCACCAGGAATATCACCGAGCGCAAGCGGGTGGAGCAGGCGCTGGTAGATGAAGCCACCCGGCGGCGTATCTTGATTGACCAGTCCCGGGACGGGATAGTCATCCTTGATGTCAACGCCAAAGTATGTGAGGCAAACCAGCGATTTGCCGAGATGCTCGGCTATACCCCTGAGGAAGTCCTTGAGCTCCATACCTGGGACTGGGATAAAAATTTTCCACCCGAGAAACTGCTGGAGATGGGGCGTAATGTTGACGAGGCCGGTTTACGCCTAGAGACACAGCACCATCGCAAGGATGGCTCCGTCATTGACGTTGATATCAGCATCAACGGGGCTGAGTACGGGGGGCAGAAGCTTATTTTCTGCGTCTGCCGCGATATCACCGACCGCAAGCGGGCCGAGGAGAAGCTAAAAGAGTCGGAAGAGAAATATAAGACCCTCGCCGAAGACGCTCCTATGGGCATCTATTTCTGTGATTTTACCGGGAAGTTTCTTTACGGGAACAAGAGAGCCGCCGAAATGGTGGGCTACAAACGCAGGGAGTTGGTAGGAAAGAGCTTCCTTAAGCTAAAACTGCTTGATTCTAAAGGGCTGGCTAAGGCAATCAAATTACTGGCCCTGAACAAGATGGGTAGGTCAACCGGTCCTGACGAGTTAGTGCTTCACAGGAAGGACGGAACTAAAAGCGTTGTAGAAATTCGCACCAGGATAACCAAGGTCGGTGGCAGAAAAGTAGTCCTGGGGATGGTTGAGGACATCACCGAGCGCAAAGAGATGGAAGAAGCGCTGAGGGAGTCGGAAGAAAAGCTGCGGAAGATGTTTGAGTCCGTCACCGACGGCATATTGGTTATTGATTTGGAGGGTGTTATTACCGGGACAAACGGAGCCGCCGCCAGGATGCACGGCGTAAAGTCCAGTGAAGAGATGGTGGGCAAGAACGCCCTTGAACTTGTTGTCCCCAGTGACCATGATAGGGTAACAGATAACATGCGCAAGGCCCTGAAACAGGGTACCGTTAAAGACGTGGAATATACTCTGCTTAAGGCAGATGGCTCTGAGTTTCCCGGTGAGTTAAGTACCAGCGTCCTCAGTGATGCTGATGGCAATCGTATTGGTCACATCACAATCTCGAGGGACATCACCGCACGCAAGCAGGCAGAGCGGGCGCGGAAAGAGGCAGAGGATAAATATAAGAACCTGGTAGAAGGTATAAGCGATATGATATGGGAGACGGACGAAAAGGGAGTGTTTACCTTCGTCAGCCCCAAGATTAAAGATACCTTGGGCTATGATGTGGATGAAGTAGTGGGCAAGAGAAGGACGCTTGACTTTGCCCCAAAGAGAGAAGCGCAAAAATGGCTTCCCCGCTACAAGAAGATTAATGCTAAAAGGGTGCCCTTTTCCGGCGTTGAGATTACCCACATCCATAAAAATGGCAATCCCATCGTCTTTGAGGCTAGCGGTGCTCCCTTCTTTGATAGCGCCGGAAATTTCCAAGGCTTTGTCGGCATAAATAAGGACATCACCGAGCGAAAGCAGGCGGAGGAGGAGGTTAAGCGCCAGAAAGCCTATTTCCAGCAACTCTTCGATAACTCTCCTGAAGGTATTGCTTTGCTGGATGAGTCTGACAGGTTTGTTCAAGTGAACAAGGGTTTTGAGACGCTTTTTGGCTACCAGACCGGGGAAATCAAGGGGCGGTTTATTAAAGAAGTTCTTGTCCCTGAAGACCTTATTGAGGAAGCGTTTTCCTCATCCCGGGTGGCGCTAAGTAATCAAGTTCGACGGAAAGAGACGGTAAGAAAACGCAAGGACGGCAGCCTGGTGGAAGTTGAGGTGATTGCCTACCCTATTCGGTTTGATAGCCAGACAGTGGGGGTTTATGCCATCTACAGTGACATCACCGAGCGCAAGCAGGCGGAGCGGGCGCTGAGGGAGAGTCAGGAATTCAGCTCCAGCCTGCTGGAAAACTCACCGAATCCAAAATTCGTGGTTAATCCGGACACTTCAGTAAAATATGTCAATCCGGCATTTGAAAAGCTGACCGGCTTTACTTCGGCTGAAATTGCTGGCACGGAAGCTCCCTACCCTTGGTGGCCAGAAGAGGGAAAGAGGGAGATGGCGCCTTCTTTTAAAAATGCCATGGTAACCGGTGGCAGAAGAACCGAGCGGGTTATGCGGAAGAAGAACGGGGGGCGTTTCTGGGTGGCGATAAACTCGGCACCGGTAGTGCATGAGGATAAGTTGCTCTATTTCCTGGTAAGCTGGCTCGATATCACCGAGCGTAAGCAAATGGAAGAGGAGAGAATGGAACTGGAGCAGAAGGCTCATCTCGCCAGTCGGCTGGCTTCCGTAGGTGAGATGGCGGCCGGTATCGCCCATGAGATAAATAACCCCATGACCTCCGTTATCGGTTTTTCCCAGTTGCTCATGGATGCCGAGCTTCCTGATGATGTTAAGGAAGATATAACCGTTATACACAAGGAAGCCCAGCGTGCTGCCAATGTAGCCAGGAATCTTCTCACCTTCGCCCGAAAACAGGCGCCAACAAAGCAACCGACAAATATGAATAGCATTATAGAGGGGGTGCTTAAATTACGTGCCTATGAGCAGGGTGTAAGTAATATCCGTGTTAATACCCGATTTGCCTCCGACTTGCCCGAAGTCATGGCTGACTATTCTCAGCTGCAGCAGGTCTTTATCAACATTATCCTCAATGCTGAAGGCGCCATGCTTGATGCTGGTAAGGGGGGTACCCTTACCGTTACTACCCAAATGGTAAATGGCTCTGTCAGGGCATCATTTAACGATAGTGGACCGGGGATTTCAAAAGGAAACCTGAATCGGATATTTGACCCCTTCTTTACCACTAAGGAAGTGGGCAAGGGGACTGGTCTGGGACTCAGCGTCTGTCACGGGATAGTAGCTGAACACGGCGGCAAGATATATGCCAAAAGCAAGCCGGGCAGCGGCGCTACCTTTGTTGTGGAATTGCCGGCTATTAATAATGCTCATTCGAGCGGTGTGAGGAGCTAATTCATGGGAAATACAAAGGGCGGTAAAAGAGTAATCCTGGTCGTTGAAGATGAGCCAGGTATCTCTCAGGTGTGTCAGAGGACTCTCACTGCTGAGGGTTTTGAGGTTGATATTGCTGTCAACGGGGCCATCGCTGAAGAGATGTTAGCTAAAAAGAAGTATGACCTTTGCCTTATTGATATCAGGACACCGATAATGAACGGCAAGGAGCTTTATCAGCATATAGAGGAGAAATATCCTGAGCTTGCCAATAAAGTTGTATTCACCACCGGAGACGTTCTGGATGAAAAGCTGACGTCTCTGCTTAAGGGAACTAACAGAGCATATCTGCCTAAACCGTTTACTCCCGATGAGTTAAAAACCATAGTCAGGCAGGTGCTGGAAGGTTAGAGCCATGGCTAACAATAAGGCAAGAATACTGGTGGTTGATGACGAAGCGATGGTCAGGAGGCTTCTCTGCCAGAAGCTGTCCCGAGAAGGCTATCAATGCCAGGAGGCTGATGGCGCCAGACAGGCGCTGGCGAAATTAAGAGACGACCAGGTTGAACTGGTGATTCTGGATATAAAGATGCCGGGTAAGTCGGGAATCGAGCTACTACCTGAGATAAAAACCGGTTACCCTGATACAGCAGTCATAATGGCTACGGCTCTTAGCGATGCCAATATCATTACTCAGTGCATGAAGCAGGGAGCCTATGATTATATCTGCAAGCCCTTTGATCTGGCCGAGGTTTTGCTGAGCGTGGAGGGGGTTCTGGATAAGAGAAGGCTGGAGCTTGAGATTAAAAAGTACCAGCAGCATCTGGAAGAAAAGGTTGACGAACAAACCAAAGAGATACGGAAGGTCTTTCTGGGCGCTATTGAGGCATTAGCTTTTGCCCTTGAAGCCAAGGACAAGTATACCGCCGGGCATTCTCGAAGGGTAACCGAAATTGCCGTGGCTATAGGCAAGGAGATGGGTCTATCCGCAAATGATTTGGAAGACCTGCGCTGGGGAGGCCTACTGCACGATGTTGGCAAGATTGCCATTGACCAGCTTATTCAGAACAAGCCGGGTGAGCTAACTGCCGAGGAGTACGAGCATATTATGACTCATCCCCACGTAGGGGCTGGCATCGTGAAACCGGTGGTAAACGATAGGGTGGTGGAAATGATTGAACATCACCATGACTATTACGACGGCAGTAGAAGGGAACAGGACTCAGATGGTGAAGGCATACCGCTTGGCGCCAGAATCCTGGCCGTGGCCGATGCCTTTGATGCCATGACTTCCGACCGACCCTATCGCTCGGCGATGTCTATAAGTGAGGCTCTGAGCGAAATCAAGAAGTGTTCCGGCAGCCAATTCGATCCGGCTATAGTTGATGCTTTCTATAAAATACCGGTGGCGGGGATAGTGCTGGCAGAGGCGTGAACTTGGGGCTTAATTGCCTAAAGCGAGGAGGCTTACCGAAGTGGAACAATCGGGGGGAAAGAAAATACTTATAGTCGATGACGAACCATCCGTCAGGTCATTGGTAAAAAAGCTTCTGGGCAAGAAATATACCATCCTTGAAGCCGGTGATGGTAAAGAGGCGGTCAGTATGGCGCTCAGTCATCAACCCGACCTCATACTGATGGACATCCTGATGCCTAAGATGGACGGTCTCACCGCCTGCTATACCATCAAAATGAACCAGGCGACGAAGTCAATCCCGGTGATAATGCTCACTGCCGTGGACTATGAACTCAACAAGAAGCTCAGTCAGGATGTTATGGGCGCCCACGGCTATATCACCAAGCCATTCAGTTCCCAGGAATTAATGGCTGCCGTCGGTCAATTTATGGCAGTTCCCAAGGCCTAGAATGATAGGGTAGCAGCGGCTATCCGCTTGTCGGGCCAGACTCTGGTGCCCGGCGCCAGCTTATTGTTTTTCCCGATGATAACATTATCGCCCAGGACGCAGTTGTCCAGGACCTGACTCTCTTCCTGGATGTAGCTGTGGGAGGCAAGGACACAGTTGCTCAGCGTCGCCTTTTTGCCCACCCTGGAGTCGTCCCACATTATTGCCCCTTCTATGGAAGCTTCTTCGCCGACCCGGCAGCGCGCTCCCAGAACAGCCGGACCTTTCACCTTTGCCCCTTTAGCTATGACGCATTTCTCAGCGATGAGCACCGCACCTTCAATCTCAGCCGAGGGGTCAATGGCGCTGTTACTCCCCACCCGGCTGCCCCCGTTTATCTTGCCCCAGAAGTGGGATAGAGAAGGAGCTTTACCCGAGAGCAGGTCGTGCTGCACCCGGATGTATTTTTCCGGCGTGCCTATGTCTATCCAGTATTGGTTAGAGGTATAGCCAAAGATAGGCTCCCCCGCCTTGAGGAAATGGGGGAAATGAGTACGCTCGAAGGAGGAGGGGGTGGAGGGGGGGATACGCGCCAGGACTTCAGGCTCGACGATATAGATGCCGGC
>DUEC01000006.1 GCA_011176635.1 Dehalococcoidia bacterium
ATTAACTACCCCTGAAAGTAGGAGATTGGGGGCACCGCCTCCGAGGGTGGGTTTGGGTGGGAAGAAAGACTTGTATTGAAGGGGGTGGGGAGGTTAACGCTGGCTTCGGCTCAATATCTCGCGGGCAGCCACCACCCCCGAAGCTGACGCCTGGATTAAGCCCCGGCTGACGCCGGCGCCATCACCGACGGCAAACATGTTGCCGACCTCGGTCTCCAGGCTGGGACTGAGCTGAGGCCGGGAGGAGTAGAATTTAACCTCGATGCCGTAGAGCAGGGTATGGGGCGAGGCAACGCCCGGCGACAGCTTATCCATTGCCTGGAGCATCTCCACTATGTCGGTGAGGTAGCGATAGGGCAGGGCAAAGCTGAGGTCGCCGGGGGTGGCGTTCTTCAGGGTGGGTTTGGTTGAGCCCTGCTTGATGCGCTCCGGCGTTGAGCGCCGCCCCTCCATCAGGTCGCCCAGGCGCTGGAGCAGGACGCCGCCGCTCAAGATATTAGCCAGGCGGGCCAGGTATCTGCCGTAGGCGATGGGCTGGTTGAAGGGCTTGGTGAAGGTGGTGCTCACCAGCAGGGCGAAGTTGGTGTTGGCGGTGGTGCGCTCGGCATAGCTGTGGCCGTTGACGGTGATTACCGGGTCGCAGCCGCCGGTGGTCTCCATGATGACCTCGCCGCCGGGGCACATGCAGAAGGTCCTGACCCGGTCGTCAAAGCTCCGGGACAAAAATTCCAGCTTTGACTCGTAGAGGACATCGGTCAGGGGCTTCATTACCGCCGCCGGCACTTCCACCCTGACGCCGACGTCAATGGGGTTGCTGTGCATGGTCAGTTTGAGCCGCTCGGCTTCCTTGGCCAGCCAGTCGGCTCCCTCCCTGCCCGGAGCCAGAATCAGGTAACGGCAGTCGAGCTTTTCGCCGTCCTCGGTCTCGATGCCTTCGACCCTGCTCCCCTTAACGCTGATATTGCTGGCCCCTGACTCAAGCCTGGACTCTATGCGGGGGCTTAGGTTATCCCACATCGATTTTAGCACCGAGCGGCAGTGCTCGGTGCCCAGGTGGCGGATGGGCACTGCCACTAATTTAAGCCCGGCCCGCTCAGCCTGGTTGCGCAGCTGGTCAACCTTGCCCCCAATGCCGTAGAGCTTATCCGGGGCGCCGAACTTGAGGTATACCTCATCGGCGTACTTGATGAGGGCTTCGGCCTCTTTCTCGCCGAGGTAATTGCTCAGCCTGCCGCCGATCTGTGAGGACAGGGTCAACTTGCCGTCGCTGAAGGCGCCGGCGCCGCCCAGCCCGCAGACCAGGTTGCAGGGGGAGCAGGGGGGGCAGGGCTTACCGGTGTCCCGCGCCGGGCACTGGCGCTTATCAATGTCTCTCCCCTTCTCAATGAGCAGGATATCCAGGCTGGTGTCTTTAGCCAGTTCCAGGGCGGCGAAAATGCCCGCCGGGCCGCCGCCAACGATGATAACATCGTATTTCTTGGTCATTTTTTAAAGCCAAGCCATTGTATCGCCTGTGGCTTTAGCCGTCAAGGAATGGGGGCAATGCTTCTGGATGAGTTATAGTTGGGGTGGTTAATTCAGGTAGGGCGGGAATAAGGCGCGGTATTGGCTGGGTTTCACTCGGTTCTTATGTGCCTATTTTGTCTTAGGCTTCCCAGCACCTTTCAATCTTGCTATAGCTTTCTTTACTTCTTCAAGGTCTTTGGATTGCGCCCCTTCAAATTGGGTATAAAAAGTTCTTCTCCAAAAAGGGTGTATCGCATTTATAATAACAGGAGCGAGGAAAGCTATGAAGAGAATTATGAAAGCTAGCTTTAGCAATTCGTAAGAAGCGCAAACCAAGGTTTCAGCAGTCGAAGAACCTACATACCAAAGCGCCAAAAATGCTGCAACAATGACCATTAATGGGGCTATCGTTATTCCCCACGTATTTACTTTCCTAGCCACAGAAGGGATTCTTTCGGAACCCCATTGTGTGGCAACCCAAGGGACGAATGCAAGCGCAAGAGCGGAAGCAACCAATATGGGTACAATAACCCGTAGCGGCTCAGCTAGCGGGTGCAAACTTTAGCCTCTTGCAATACTTGATATACTCATCGAAGCGCTCTGCCCAACCCCTGGCTCGATTTTTATCAAATACTATCGTGGCCCAAAATGATTTATTCCCTATATGATTTGGTTCTTCTAGAATAGCTTCCTTGCCATTGTCGATTACGGCATAATGCTGCCCTGGCCTTATGGGCGACCAGTAGATATGAACGCGATCAGGGAATTCACGCTTCAAATCGACAAGCTCTTTATTTTCTGCTTGAAATTCTGCTTGGGCTGTCTCTTCATCATTACTTTTGTGGAAAACAAATTCGAAAACCCTGCCGTTTCCCGAAGATAAACCCTCTCTTAATGCTTGTGCTAGGTCTCTTCGGTCAAAGAGCTTGCCATTGGCTTCCCCGGTTACAATTTTGACCGATTTTTTGAAATCCGCAACATGAGATATGTAACTATCTCTAGTTTCATCTGGGGTAAATTTCGAGAGTCCTGACCTTGCCTCTTTAGTTCCGATGTTATCAAGTAATATGTCTAGTACAGACTTAAAAGCCATAAAAATCACCCCCATACATCTTATTTGTCAAAGAGATAAAGGGGGAAAAAGAGCATACCATATCTCTGTCTTATTGTCAATACCATATTGACTCATCCGCCCAGAAGAAAACACACCTCAACTCCATTGTACCACGCCTTGTCAAGTCTCTGTCAATCCGTTAAACACAATTTTTGACATTTGTCAAGGTTTTAGACCTTACTTGTCAACAAGGTATACTTACCTTTAGGTATAAACCGCCGCCACCAGGGCGTCTTTGGCGTTGTGCTCGTCAAAGAAGATAACGGCTACCTTCCTGCCCGCCGTCATCTCGGCGGCGGCTATGTTGCGCGCCACGGCGATGTCTTCCAGGTAGGCTTTGTGGCTGCCGGTAAGCTGGACGGTGGCGGTGTAGTCGCCGGAATCAAAACTCTTTAGCACCGCTTTACTTAGTTTCATTTATTGCCCCTCCCCTGTTTTTCAGTCGTCCTTCTTCCCACCCAGCCCGCCCTACGGGGTAAATCCCCCTTATTCCCCCTTTTTCAAAGGGGGGAGGGGAAAGAAAGTGTTAGAAGCGTAGCTTATGGGGGTGGGTTAGGGTGGGAAAATAGACCTTGCTATACTCCCCCCAATGACAATCTCTGCTGGTACTCTCCGCGGCGGGGGCTGTAGGCCAGGGTCAGCCCGTTTACCCTTCTCTTGGCGGCTTCCAGCCCGGCACGGCTATCGGTGATAGCGACCACATCGTATAGCTGCTGACCGCAGTTAACCGGCACCAAGATAGAGCCGTTGACCGATGCCACCTCCTCGCTTCTCAGGTAAGCCTCACCCCTCTGCTCGGCCTTGGCGACGGTATCTATGTTCCTGTCCTCAATCTGCCTCAACCGGTCATAGAGGCGGTCTATTTCATCCCAGGTGAAGGAATCGACCACTATCGGCTCGTCCTCTACCGGGTCGTAGCCCTCAACCTGGATGCGGTTGAGCCCCCAGGCTCCGGCCCGGTACCTGCCCTCGAATATGGGGTGGGATGGGCCGTAGGCGTAATCAGAGGCGTCGGAGGGCAGGGGGTTTACCAGGTAAGCCTTGTTGCCCTCAATAAAGAGGACATCGGGGACAAACGATAACAGCCTCTGGATAAGGCTGGTGCCGCTGTTATCGGGGTTGATGGTGAAATCGGGGTAGAAGCCGGTCAAGACCGCTGACTGGGACTTGACCTCAAGATTTAAGCCCACCCTGGCCAGGACAAAGGCGAGGAGCTCCTTGACGCTCATCTCATCGCCTGCCTTGTTCCAGCGGAACTGGTGCCTGGCCCTCCAGTGCTCAATCAGGCTCCAGCCGTCGGAGGCATAGAGGACCAGGCTCGCCTTGCCGCCGGCGCTGGTATGCTCATAAGCCTCAAGGGTGAAGGCGGGTCCTGAGCTGGCCTCGTTGCCTTCAGAGGTAACGTAGCCGGGGCTAAAATTCAGCTGGCCGCCGATTTCAAGCACCGCCAGGTCGCCTTCTCCCGGCGCGGCGTACCTGCCGTCATCGTTTCGAAGCTCCACGGCCAGGCTGCCCCGATTCTCGGTCAGCTCTTGCCTTAGCCAGAGGACATCGGCGCTTAAGTCCAGGCTTTCCGGGGCCAGCTTAGCCCGCCACACCCCGTAGGGGGCGGATAGCCAGCAGTAGTCGCCGTGGTGGGCGATGGCCAGCCCGTACTGGCTGGAGAGGTTAAAGGGCACCGGCTCGTGCCAGAGGTTATCGATGAACTTGCTCTCGGCCATTGAGTGCGCCCAGCCGGGGCGCTTATAGGGCTGACTGCCGTTGAAGACCTCGACGAAGAAACAGCGGTAGACATCGGGCTTGTCCATGAAGGCGGTGCGGTATTCAAAGCTGCCGTCGGCTGGGGCCGAGGCGAATCCTTTAAGCTCTGACCAGGTGCCGGCGGCTACCTCGCCGCCGTCGCCGTAGACCAGCGACCACAGCTTGAAATTGTCGCTTGCGTCCTTGCCGGTGACGAAGAGGTTCCAGTCGCCGTCGTAGACGGTGGCTAGGCTGGATAGATATCCGGTTGACTTGTCCCAGGCGACCTTGTTCCCCCAGTCGCCGCTCAAGCATTTCATCACGTAGACGGTGGCCTGGTCGGTGAAGAAGAGGGCGATATCGCCGTTGGGCTTATAGGCGGCGGCGATGCCGTTAATGGCCGTAGTCGGGGTATAGCCCAGGAACTCAGGGCTTGCCCAGTTTGCCCCGTAGTCGGTGCTCTTTAGCTGGTAGAGCTTGCGGTCGCCGTCCATCCAGAAGATAGAAACCTCAGCCCCCAGGGAGCAGCAGGCGGCATTGACCACGTCGTACTGGTTGGTGTAAAGCCACTGGCTGAAGTCGGACTGGGGGCCGGGGTCGGCCACCCTCTGGCGGTATAGCTTTCTGGAATCAGAGGATAGCGTTACCCTGACCCTGACCATGGAGCCGTCGCCGGGGATGGTCAGGGCGTGGCAGTAATCGTCCTCCTCGCCGTCATAGAGCCTTGACCAGCGCAGGTTGACCACGCCGCAGTGCTTATTGGAGGCTTCCACCTTAACATAGGGGGTTGGCGAAGCCTCTTGCTGGGCGGCAAGCAGTGTCGAGCTGAGCTGCCTCATTTTTCCTTGAACCTTTTTACGGCTCTTTCACCAAAGTATTCTACGATGACCGCCGAGACTAAGCCGACCAGTATCGTCGGCGCTTCCAGGCCGGACATGATGCAGACACCGTAGACCGAGAACCCCCAGACGATGATAAAGGGTCTGATTGTAGCTTTTATAAACTCTATCCAATCTTTCATTTTCTTCTTCCCCCTTTGGTTTAGACCAGGGCGGCCAGAGTATCGGGCAGGGGCTTGTCCGCCTTACGGTAGTGCTCGGCCAGGTGCTGGGCGGCGCTTAGTATCTGCTCCGGGCTGGCGCTGACTCTCTGTCCCCGATAGCCACCGGGGGAGAGGGCGGTCACCGCGGCCGGCATTCGCTCCCAGTCAACCGTCTTTTCAATATCGAGCTTCCCCTTCAAAGCCCGGGTGATGCCCTTCTTGTGGTGGGGTAGCTTCCAGGTGTCGGGGTCATCGGGGTCGCCGACGATGGCAAACGCCTCTTTGGGCAGGCCGTCTTGGCTCTTGGCTAGCGCCTCTCTCACTTTCATAATCGTCTCCTTCTATGTCCGGTAGAGCTGGCGGATTCTGGCTTTATTTCTTCTTCCCAGCCGCTTCAGCTCGCTCCTGAATTGCTTCAGCTTATCGTTGCCCCAGTTTAAGAACTCCCCGGGGGTGGTGCTGCCGCCGACGCTGACCCGGTTGATGGCGTAGTTAGCCCACTCCACGGCGGCATAGCCCTCGGCGCCGGTAGCCACCAGGTCCTCGTGGCTGGTGTGGATGGTTGAGCCCTGGGCATCGAGGGTATGGAGCATGCCGTAGTAGACATTGCAGTTATCGCCGTTGGGGACTTCATCGCCGAACAGGGTCAGGGCGTGTCCCCACAGGGCGAACCTCTGGTAGCAGGGCGGGAACTGCTCCAGCGGGTGCTCCACCGCCTCCACCATCACCCGGTCGGTCAGGGCGGATATATCAACCACCCTGGAGTTCGGTGTGGTGGGCAGTGTCGCCTTTGCCGGCAGGGGGACGGCCTCGGAGAAGTCCTTCACCGCGTGGGCGATATGCCTGTCAAGCTCATCGTCGCTCCAGCGGTAGTTTTCCGAGTCTTCGTCTTTCAGGTCGCGCCGGACGATATTTCTCATCGTATTCAGGTCCATAGTTTCATACCTCCCCCCTTGGTGGGCATTTCTATCTTGGCGCTGAGACAGTCGGCGCCCTCTCCCAGTTCGGTGACGAACAGGTCTTTGAGCTGTCCCTCGTCTTCAACGTCGGCGGCTTCAACAGCGCCGCCGCTTTCATCGTCGGTCAGCAGTCGGGCGATAATGGCTTCAAGGCCGGAGCCGGTCTCACCGCTGACTAGGACGGCGCTCTGGGTCGGCGTGCCCTCTAGGCCGGAGCCGGCATCCGATGACAACTTGGCCTCCGGCGTCTCCAGGGAATCAACGGCATCTACACCGGAGCCGCTATCGGCAGAGGTTTTATCTTGCTGGCTTTCCAGGGAAACACAGGCATCTGTGCCCGTGCCGGTTTCAGACGAGGACTTCTCGGTTATTGATGTATAATCAACCTCTACATAGACCTGGGTGCATCGGGCAGCTCCAGTAGCCTCATTTCTCTTTATGGATACACCTATTTGCAGGGCGTCTATATCAGACCATTCCCAAGCCTCGCCATCTGCTGGGTTCGTATCCCATTGCTGGGAAAAGGTAGTATACGAAGAGTCAACCGACTGCTCTGCCCCATCGGTTACAGTGCCGCCCGATTTAATAGCTGCCCTGCCAGTAGCGGTATATCCCACAACGGAATTCTTAATACGGAAATAGACTTTAATGAAATTTATTACGCCACTGCCGCTAGAAGCTGGCAGATTATAAAGGTCTCTAACATAAGCAGCGCCGATAGTATATACATAAGTAGTATCGTCATCCGCCTCTGCTTCGTCTACCTTATCGTAATGGTTATCGCTTGCAGGATACTGAGATGGAATACTTGTCTCGTCCCCGGCCGCATTTGGTCTTAATGTTTCAGTCGCCATTATCGCCACATCCTAAAATTTTAAGGGTATCTTTAACTAGCTCAAGGTGATGCTGACTTCCAGCGTCCAGGTGCCGCTTGATTTGGTGCCCAGAGACTCAACCTTCCGATTAAGGCAGATAGCGCTGGTTGCCTGCTTTACCACCCATTCCTCCCAGGCGTAGTTGGCTTCACTGTCACCGAAGCTGGCCTTGAAGGTCGCCTTTTGTTGGCTAGAGGTGGGATAGCCGCTCTCCATGCCCTTGTAGGTCTTGTTGGTGGCTGCCTGCAGGTCGGTCTGGGCAGGGTCGGCGGCGGTGTCGTCATCGCCGACGCCAATCTGGGCGGCGGCGTTATCAAAGATGTGGCCGGCGCCGGAGACCCCTCCGGTAATCAGGTCCCACATCTCATTGATGCCGGCGTTAAGCAGGCAGTTGCCCTCGCCCTCAATCACCTCGTAAGGCTGGAACTTCTCATAGAAGGCTGGCTCTGAGCCGCGGTAGGGCTCGATATCCTGGTGGTATTTGCTGAGCTTATAGTGGCAAGTCCACCTTGCCGTGTCTTGCTTTTCCATTTTTTCCTCCTCGGGGGGAGCCTGGCAAAAGGCTCCCCCTTTAATTGGCTAAAATTTAGTCCTTGACCCCGATTAAAGCGGCTGCCTTGATTGAGCTGAACAGAGCCAGCGAGCAGTACCACTTAATGCGGGTCCGTGATGCGTCCTTGGTCTCCAGCGAGCCGATTGGCTCCACGGTCAGGTGACCGGGGCCGGTTAAGCCGCATAGAGCGCCTTCACCCATCTGGAAGGCGTAGATAGTGGAGCAGGTGCCGCCGGTGGTGGCCGTCTCCACGCCGCCGGTGAGGACGTGGGTATCCAGTATCCAGTCGTTGACGCCAACGGGAATGCCGTCCCACAGCTGGACGAAGTTGCCCCATCGGTCTCTATCGGTATCAATCATGCCGCCGGACGCCCTGGCCAGGGCGTTTATCTTCCGGCGCGAGCGGCGGCTCATCAGCAGAATATCGGGCTTACCCCCCTTTATGGTGTCGATAAGCTCGTCCAGCTTGGCCAGGGTAAGGGTTGCCCCGGTGCCATCCATGGCTATCACCTGGTCGCCGGCGGTGGTGGTGTTAATGAGCTTCCTTAAGCCGTCGAACTGCTTGTTGTCCGAGGCATCGCCGTAGATAAAGGTCTCCTCAAACTTGTCCTTGAGCGCCTTAGCCTTCAGCTCGACCACGGCCGCCTCTAAGTCCTGGATGTTGCTGCGGGTCGCCTTGAGGAAGTTATCCACATCGGCGTCGCCGCCCATAATCTTTAGGGAAGCCGTTTTTTGCTCGAAGGTCGGCGTGGACTCAGTCCAGGGGTCGCCGACATTGTAGAACTCGATGGTGGGCAGGGTATTCTCCTGGTTATAGGTCAGGACGTTGCCCACAATCTCGATGAAGGGTAGCTGCTGGAGGACGGGCGAGTCCTTGACGATGGTCTCCACTACCCCTTGCAGTAGCATATCGTTGGACAGCTTGGATGCCTCGTCTAATGTTAAAGCCATTTTCTATCTCCTTTCTCCTATTGCCTGTTGAATCTTGTCCCGCGGGGACAGGGCGGAGAGGTCTATCGGTTTCCTCTGCGGCGCCCCGGCCGGGATTCTGGCTCCGGCGATTTCAGCCTCCAGCTCCTGCCTTACCCGTTCAATAAGGGTCTGGGCCGCCGCCAGAGACTGGTCAATCTCCTCGATGCTCTCTCCCGTTATCGCCTCCTCAGGCACGCTGGGGTTGGCTCTGACTGCCAGCGACCGGTAGCTTGATACCGCCTGCGCTAGCCTGTCCTCTACCTCGCTCAGCCTCTGTTCCAACTCCGCCGCTGATTGCTCGAGGTCGGCAATCTGGCTGTCCCGGCTGGTTACGGCTGGCTCCAGTTCGGAGATGCGGGAACTCTTTTGAGCTAATTCCCTTTCCCTTTCGGCTATTATCTCCTCGAGCTCGGTAATCCTGGAGCCCTCCAGCTCTCCCCCGCTGGGCTCTTGGTCTTGTTTATTGGTCAATCTTCCACCTCCTTATGGAGATTCCTTGAACTCTCGGTCGGCAGCGATAACTCTCTCACTCTCTCCCGCCGGCCGGTTGTTAACTGGGTTCCCAGAAAAATCGGAGATTTTTTTGGGTGAATTAGGCTTACTATTGTTGTTTTTATTCATATTGAGGATGGCTTCCCTCTCCTCCAGCCACCGCTTGAACTCAGCCTCGGCGTCCTTGACCCCCATTTCGTCCATGGCCCGTCGCCGGCAGTGGATGCCGCTCTGGACGAGCGTCTGCTCGTTGGCGACCAGCTGGCTTAAATCCTTGGGCAGTATCGGGCTCCATATTGTCCGCAGGCGGTTCTGGCCAAACTCCATTCCCTGGAATCTTTCCAGGAGCCTTAGAATCAGCCGGTTGCGGCGGTTATAGACGGCAGTACGGATAATCCGCTTCCGCCTCACCTTCTGCAGCAGGGGGTTGAGCTCAATCTCAAGGGCGACCCCGGATAGGTCCCTCTCCGTGCCGCCGAAGGCGGCCCGCGGCGATTCCGATATGTCGTGCAGGGTTCTGTATAATAGGTTTATATAGTCTACGTGCAGCCTGACCCCGCCCCCCTGCAGGAGGTCGAGCAGATAGGCTTTGGCGTCCTCGGGGATGTTCCATACCGCTCCGGGCCTGATGGCGATATCTTCCGATTCTTCCACGTTCTCCAGCACGGCGATGGGGTTGCCCGATAGCTCCAGTATCCGCGACAACTGCGACATCGCCCGGTTCAGCTCCCGCTGGGACTCCATAATCTGCGATAAATCCGAGATACCCCAGAACTTCTTGGGCTCCCTGAGGTTGGGGTAGATGATAAAGGGGATAAGCCCGTAGGGGTTGGGCTTGTGCTCAATCAGGGCGTCGTCCAGGTAAAGCTCGAATTCCCCCTCGGTCCAGAGTTCCACTACGGTAGTTTGCTTGGCTCTGGGCTTGACCTGATAGAGGAATTCGGCTTCCTCGACGGAAAGGCTGTACCTGGAGGCTACCCTCCATATCCTTGAGGTATCGTCCCCCAGCCACCAGGCGTAGATGCCCTGGGCGTCGGGGGCGGTAATCCTCACCTTCCTGGCCTCGCCGTCCCAGATGACCTTGTAGCAGGCATCGCCCAGGATAGCGCAGTCGATCTCGGTCTCCAGGTCGAGCTGCTCCAGGTTGTTGTCCTCGTAGGCCTGGTGCAGGGCGGCTTCGGCTCTCTGCGCTTTGGCTTTATCCTCTTCAGAGTCGCCGACCGCTTCCACGGCAAAGTTAACGCCCGACATTAGATATGAAGCGACCTTGTCAATGAAGACCTTGGTGTAGTTGAATGTTAGCCTTTTCTCCCCCCGCCGCTCCCGGCCTTCCCACTGCCGGCCGTGGTAGAAATCGAGCAGCTCTCTATAGCCCCTTAGGCGGTCGAGGTCCTGGCGGTTTAGCTGGGCGGTAATGGAAGTCTTATTCATCATTTAGCCCCCGTGAGTCTTAATTTTTGGGGTAGATTCGTCTCTGGCCCTCTTTAAAATCCTCTGGATAGTGCGCTGGCTAACGCCGAACATAACGGCCAGCTCCCTGGCTCCTTTACCCTGGACGGTGAACAGCTTCAGCACCTCTCTGTCTCTCAACCTCTTCAGCCACTGTTGTCTGCCCCCGGGCTGGGCGTAGATACAGTCGGGAAAGGGGCAGTTGAGGCAGGAGTCGGCAAATTCACATCCATCATCTCGGTAACGACAATACTCAGGCAGCAAATCCAAATCGCTCTCATCCGAAGCCATAGCGTCTTGCCTCTTGTATAACTGCGCCCTGAAATAGTAGCACACTCGTTCTAAAACCGTCAATGTCTTTTTGTCGTATCCTAGTGGGATTGACAGGGCATCAAACCATAGATTATTATTAGGTAGCTTTTAAAGAAGATAATGGAGGTAGAAGGTGAAGCACAAAAGGTTTTTCCGAATCCTGGCCGTGGCCGTTATTCTTTCCCTGCTGATGCTCGCCATACCGTTTACCTCAGCCCAGGCGGCGCTAATCCTTACCCCGAACCAGGGCGGGCCGGGGACGGAGTTTACGATAACCGGTCAGGTCACCGGCAGCAGCTACTTTGGTACGGTCTATGCCTTCTTCACACAGGGGAGCACGGATCACTATCTCGGAACATGTGAGCTTGCTCATACAACCGGCGTTCTTAGCGGCTGCACTTTTACTGTTCCGGCTGGTGCCATTGTCGGGCCAGCTATTATTTCTCTCCGTGAGGGCCAGTTAGTTAGTACCCCGCAAGTGGGCACTCTCCTTGTCTTCACCGTAGTCACCGCGCAAATCGCGGTAAGCCCTACATCGGGTTATGTTGGCGAGACTACGGTAACGGTTACCGGCAGCGGTTTTCTCACCGGCCAGACTATGACCATTTACTTTGACGCCGCGGTGATTGCCGACACCACACCAGCCACGATTACCACCGGCACCACCGGTGCCTTTACCGCCACCTTCGTTGTTCCCGCCAGCGCAAGAGGAGCGCATACGGTAAAGGCGCAAGGGAGCCTGGCTGAGTCGGCTACCGCTGCCTTCACCACCCTGCCAAAAATAGTGGTTACCCCCACTTCAGGTGGCTTTGGCGATACGGTAACGGTTACTGGTACCGGCTTTGCTGCCAGCTCGACTATGACCATTTACTTTGACACCCCGGCGGTTGCCACCACACCGGCCGCGGTTACCAGCGACCCCTATGGCGGCTTTACCGCCGACATCAATGTTCCCGATGTCTCGATAGGGGCGCATACCGTTAAGGCTCAAGATGCCGGTGCCGCTTCAGCCGAGGCGGCATTTACCGTCAGCACCAGCGTCGCTATCAGCCCGGTTACCTCGGCGTCTTCACCGGGTAATGTCGGCGACGAAGTAACCATTACCGGCAGCGGCTTTATAGCCAGCTCGACTATAACTATCACCTACGCCAGTACCCCGGTCACCTTTACCATTACCAGCCTGGCTGACGGCAGCTTTTCCTATACCTTTGAGGTCCCCCCCAGCATAGCCGGTGCCCACACTATCACGGTTACTGATGGCACCACCAGTGTGACCACCACCTTTTACATGGAGTCAGACCCGCCGGCCATACCACAACCACAGCTGCCTTACATGCTTGATAAGACAGGCTCGCAGGCAAGCTTTGACTGGGATAGCTCTAGTGACGATAGCGCGCCGGTAACCTACGAACTCCAGGTGGCCGCTGATGAGAATTTCACCGCCCCTCTCCTGGTTGCTCAGACGGGGCTGACCCTATCGGAGTACACCCTCACCGAAGCGGAGGCGCTTGAGTCAACCAGTGAGGAAGAGCCCTACTACTGGAGGGTGAGAGCGGTGGATGCCGCCTCCAATGCCAGTGCCTGGTCTCCCGTGGGCACTTTCTATGTCGGCTTTAGCTTCGCCATCACCGGCTGGGTCCTGTATCTGCTGATAGGAATCGGGGTGGTTCTTGTCTTTATCCTCGGCTTCTGGCTGGGCAGGAGGTCCACCCCCGGTGAAGACTACTATTATGAAGCTTAGCTAACTTTAGCCTATAGCACTGCAAACCCCCTCCCCTCAAACCGAGGGGAGGGGGAATTTTTTATAAAAGAGAGGGGGCTTTATACCCCACAAAAACCTTGTTTTTGCGGGGGCCCCGTACAAAGAGCCCCCTCTTTGGTTTCTTTTAAGAGTGCTATAGCGCCCTCAAGATAGCGCGGGCCTGGGCGGCGTCGCCGTCCTTGATTTTTATGGGCAGGCAGATGATTTCATACCTGCCGGCTTTTACCTCGGACAGGTTAATCGCCTCAATGACCCAGATTCCATTGCCCACCAGCGTCTTGTGCACCTCAATCAGGTTGTCCCTGTCCTTGAAACTGCCGATAGCCAGGTAGTCTATGCCAACAACGGCCACCCCCTTGTCCTTGAGGTAGTGGGCCGCCTCGGTGGAGATATAGACAAAGTCCTCAACGAATTTGCCCTTCTGGTAGTACGATGAGTTTATCGTCTTGAAGAGGATGCGCTCACCCTTCTGGATATTATGTGCCTCCAGCTCTTCGGGCTTTATCGATACGGTGTCCTTGATTTCAATGACGCGCGCTGGCCCCATGATGGCGTCCAAGGGCATCTGGTCTACGGTCTGGCCGTCGGGGAAGAAGTGGCGCGGGGCGTCGATGTGGGTGCTGTGGTGCGTGTTTATGGTCATCTGGGTCATGGTAATCGTGCCTTCTTCAACCTTCATCGAGTTGGATACCACGCTGGGCGGGACGGGGTCGTGGGGCCAGTAGAGCATTTCTTTGCTTAAGGGGTAGGAGATGTCTATCCATTTTGCTTTTTCTGCGGCCATTCTTTGCACCTCGCTATCTATTTAAGCGGTCTGTTTCGGGTTTCTACACTATACCCCGTTCTGTTATAAGAGGCAATAGGTTGGTGCTCCCTGACAAAAAGAGAGGGGGCACTAGCGCCCCCTCTCTTTAATCTTCTACATAGGTACTTTAGTATCTGACATCTACTCCTCTGTCCAGTAATGCTTGGATATTCTCCATGTCTTCCGAGCCTGGGTCCAGGTTCAGGTTGTTGCCTTCAAGCCATACATCATCGCCTGCGCCCAGTCCGCTGTTCTCCACCAGCGGGGAGATGTCGCTTATCTGATTATCCTCAAGGTCGAGCCGATTCAGATTAGTGAGGTTGGAAAGCGGGGAGATGTTGCTTATATCGTTCGAGTCAAGGTCGAGCTCAGTCAGGCTGGTGAGGTTAGAAAGAGGGGAGAAGTCGCTTATATCGTTCCAGCCAAGGTCGAGCTCAGTCAGATTAGTAAGGTTGGAAAGCGGGGAGATGTTGCTTATATCGTTCGAGTCAAGGTCGAGCTCAGTCAGGCTGGTGAGGTTGGAAAGAAAGGCGAGGTCGCTTATATCGCTCAAGGCAAGGCTAAGATAAGTCAGGCCGGTGAGGTCTTCAAGGGGTGAGAAGTCGCTTATATCGTTCCAGCCAAGGTCGAGCTCAGTCAGATTAGTAAGGTTGGAAAGCGGGGAGATGTCGCTTATCAGGTTATCCTCAAGGTTAAGATAAGTCAGGCTGGTGAGGTTAGGAAGCGGGGAGATGTCGCTTATCAGGTTATCCTCAAGGTTAAGATAAGTCAGGCTGGTGAGGTTGGAAAGCGGGGAAATGTTGCTTATCAGGTTATACTTAAGGTTGAGCCCAGTCAGGCTGGTGAGGTTGGAAAGAGGGGAAATGTTGCTTATCAGGTTATACCCAAGGTTGAGCTCAGTTAAGCTGGTCAGGTTTTCAAGAGGGGAGATGTCGCTTATCTGGTTCTCACTAAAGTAGAGCCCAGTGAGGTTGGTGCAGTATTCAAGACCGGAGAGGTTAGTAATATAACTGTCAAAAGCCGACAACTTGGTGAGCTCAGCTAGTTCATCGGCTGTTATCTCCTCATCCCATGGCTTGTCGAGGGCATCTCTTATAGCGATTTCTAGGAACGCATCAGGGAAGTCAGGCCCACCACAGCCCACTGCCGGCACCGCCACCAGGGTAATAACCATCAGCAAGATAAGCGTCTTTCCTAAAGTTTTCATGATAATCCCCTTTTTGTCCTTCGTTATTTGCTATTTTGCCTCTTCCCTGCTGGCCTGTCAATCCCCCCTCACCCTCCCTACTGCTGTTTTCCTCTCATACTGCTCAGCCGCCTCAACCACCAGCGCCAGGCTCATCAGGAAATCATCGTGCCCCTCGGTTGGGGAAACGTAAAAATTCATCGTCTGCGAAGGGCGGAACTGGCTCCTGGCCCGCTCCATCTCCAGCCAGAACTGCTTATACTCCTCGGAGCCGTCCCCTTTATAGACCTTCAGCCGCCCTGAGTTAATCGCCGCCAGGAGCTTAAAGCCCAACTCCGACTTTGCCCGCGAGGTGAAGGTAAAGGGAGAGACGCGGGAGCCGAGAGCCTTCCTCAAGAAAGAGCTAAGCGGCTGGCCGATGCCGGTGGCGTCGACCACTATTCGACGGCAGTGCCAGACGTTTTTGAGGATATCGACCAGCCGGGGGTAGAGGTTGGTGTGCTTCTCGCCAGTCCACCAGTAGTGCTCCACCAGGCGTACTACGGGCTGTTTCTGGACCTGGTCGCAGACGGAGAAGTCCAGCTCGCCGATGGTGACCACGGTGGCGTCCTGGCGCGGCTTGAGAGCGCTCAAATAGGCTGACTCTATTTCCTCGGCCTCTCCGGCCAGGTCAATGCCGGCGACATATACCTTCCCCGCCTCGGCCTGACTTTTTCGGCTGTGCTCCCCGCTTAGCTGGGCCAGCTGCTGGCGGCTCAAGAAACCCCCACCGCCGTGGATGGGCAGGAGGCGGTACTGGGTCAAAAACAGGGGGTGAGAATCGCCCAGGCGCTCTCTTTCCGCCTCGACATAGGCCAGGTAATCGGGGTTATAGCTGGCTATCTCCTGCCAGTCATAGCGGAAGTGCCGCTTGATGCCGTCCTTCCTCTCCAGCTCAAGGTTGCTCTGCTTCACCTCCTCCAGCAGGGTGGAATCGTCCCAGGTAGTGCCGTAGTGGACGGTGGTAACGTTGGTGGTCGCCCCCATCGGCTTGAACTCCTTGCTGTACTTCTCCCGGCTCACGTCCTGAGACTCGTCTATTTCCAGCAGGATGTGGGCGGTGTTGCCCACCACGTTGGCTTGCTCGTCGGCGGAGAGGAATATCGCCCGGGCGCTGCCCAGCCTGATGATATAGCCCAGCTCGGCCTCCCAGATGCCGTTGAATCCGGCGTCGTTTAACCTGTCCTTGAGCCGAATCATGGAGATAACCGTCTGCGGCTTGAAGGTGGGGGAGCATTTGACTAGGTTCTGGGGCTGGGTCATATAGAGGGTCAAAAGAAGGAGCTCCAGCTGCGCCGACAGCTCGTTCTTGCCCCCCTGGCGGGCCATTTCCACGGAGAAGGTGAGCCCCTTCTTAGCGAAGACGCTATCCAAGATAGCCGAAGCCACCTCCCGCTGGTAGGGGCGCAGTCTATTTAGTGACGATTTGTCCGATGCCGATGCCGAGCGGGACGGCGATTTCTTTGATGACATTCTCTATTGCCTCCTTGAGCCCCTGCCTCTGCTCCTTAGTGATTTTGTACTTCGTCTGGACTAGGCGTACCAGGGTGTTGGTGGCTTCCATAAGCTGCTTGATATTCTCGGGGTCGTTGGCCAGGAGGGACTTTATCTCCACCCTGAGCAGGGCGATCTCGTCATCAACGCCCTCGACGCCGGCGGCCAGCTCAAAATCGAGCCGCTTGGCTTCGTCCATCACTTTAGAGTAAAAGCCTTGCTTTTTAGACTTTGGCTTGCCCTTTGGGGCGCCTCTTTTTTCCCCTGCTTCTGCTGGCATGTGGTCTATCTCCATTCTTCAGTACCCTGGCGGTGGCCAAGACGATGGTATGGGCGGCCAGGTCCCATCGCTGAATCTCTACGGCTAGCCTTAAGAGTCTCATCGGCTTCCCCTTTCTTGAGGTATTTATAATAGCACACATGTTCTATAATGGCTATGAGTCTTTGTCACCTTTTAACTTTTACTTCCCGCCCAACCCGCCCAAAAGGGTTGTTACCCTCT
>DUEC01000060.1 GCA_011176635.1 Dehalococcoidia bacterium
GCCCCATTTTTAGCGGTTGTCTTGCGTCCCGCCCCAGCCCGCCCTCGTAGGTTTTACCCTTAGACTATCTTGAAAAAGTGGGGAGGGGAAAGAAAGTTTTAGAAGCTTAAGCTTATGAGGGTGGGTTAGGGTGGGACGTAAAACCTAAAAACGAGGGATTTACAGGCATAAGCCCCGTAGGTTGGGTGGGCAGCAAGTCGAACTCTAAACGGGGTGTCTAAGAGGGTCTGTCGGCTATTTCCTCCAGTTTTTCCTCTATGAACATTTCCGCTTTCAGCAGGTCTTTTTCATTGGGCCTGCCCCGTATATCCCCGAGAAATGTCCTCGGTGTTGGGTCGTGGAGGTATTCCCCCGGACAGCAGAAACGCCCGATGCACTGGAATCTCAGGTGTTCTACTTCCAGCGCCAGCAGTGCCAGGGCCGGTTCGGCTTCTTTGGGGCCGAATTCATACCCGGAGTAGGTAATAAAAACTATCGCCTTTTTGGAATCAGGCCCGAGCACTATTTTTCCGTGCACCTTCAGCACTCGCGGATCTTTGTGAGGTGAAGGGGTTTTCGGTATCGGCTCTTTTATATAAGTGAGAGCTTCCCCCCTGTCTCTATGGGGTACTCTGGGGTCTATATCGTATATCTGCTTTCTTATTAGAGATAGTATTTCGCTGTAGGGAAGGTGCAATATGACCCCCGAACCTGCGCACAAGAAGTCGTAGTCGGCCAGGTCAAAGGGAGGGTTCAAAATATCCTCCGCTTTTCGGCGGACCTTAAACATATCACATTCCCAGCCGTGCTTTTCAAAGGTGCTCTTAAATCGTTCGGCTACCTTTTCGGTATGCCCTGTGTACGATGAGTAAAGAATCAAGCATTTTTTAGCCATTTCCTCCCCTTTCTTCTGAATAAAGCACGACTCCCCGGAGGGGGTTAATTAGAAATAAGCTCTTTGAGCTTTTCGGTGAGCTTTTCCAGGGGTACCAGCTCCGATTCTTTTTCCGAGCGCTTCTTTATTTCGGCGCTGTTTTTAGCCAGAGTGCGGGGGCTGATGGTCACCCGCAGGGGTATCCCCAGCAGGTCGGCGTCGTTGAATTTCACCCCCGGCGATTCCTTGCGGTCGTCAAAGAGCACCTCCAGCCCTTCAGCCTCCAGCTCGCTGTAGACCTTCTCGACGGCGGCTTCTACCTCTGAGCTTTCCTGATAGAGGGGGCAAAGATAGACATGGTAGGGGGCGATGGAAAAAGGCCAGAGAATGCCTTTATCGTCGTGGTTCAGCTCTATGACGGCTGCCATCAGCCGGTCAAGACCGATGCCGTAACACCCCATGATGATGGGGTGGGATGCGCCGCTCTGGTCGATAAAAAGGGCGCCCAGTTTTTCACTGAGGAAGGTGCCCAGCTTGAAGACATGCCCCACCTCGATGCCCCGCATGGATGATAGCTTAGCGCCGCACCTGGGGCATTCGTCTCCGGCGCGCGCCTGGGCGATATCGGTCACCAGGTCGGCTTTAAAATCCCGGGGGTAGTTGACATTCTTGAAGTGGGTGTCGGCTTTGTTGGCGCCGGCGACGAAGTTACCACCTGAGGTTATGGAGTCGTCGGCGATAACCTTGATACCCTTTATGCCCACGGCGGAGGCGGCTCCGGGCACCAGGCCGGCGTTTATAACCTCGGCCTCGGTGGCTAGCCGAAGGTCGATACAGCCCAGGGCGTTCTTCAGCTTTATCTCGTTTACCCCGATGTCTCCCCTGATGACGACGAAGACCAGCTTGCCGTCGGCGATGTAGAACACGGCTTTGAGGGTGTGGCTCTGCGGTATTTTGAGGAAATCGGCCACCTCTTCGATACTACCTACATCCGGGGTGGCTACCTCTTCCCGCGGCCGCAGCTTCTCCGCCTCCAGCTTGCCCTTGACGCTCTCCGCCCTCTCCAGATTGGCGGCGTAGTGGCATTGGTCGCAGTAGATAATCTCATCCTCGCCGCTCTCGTTGACGGCCATGAACTCGTGGGAAGCCTTGCCGCCGATGGCGCCGCTGTCGGCTTCAACCAGCAGGGTGGGCAGGCCGCAGCGGTCGAAGATATTTTTATAGGCCTGGAGCATTTTATCGTAGCTCTGGTTTAAGCCCTCTTCATCGGTATCGAAGCTATAGAGGTCTTTCATGGTGAACTCGCGGACCCTGATCAGCCCGCCCCGGGGGCGGGGCTCATCGCGGAACTTGGTCTGGATTTGGTATAGGAGCAGGGGCAGATCGCGGTAGCTCTGGACATTGTATTTGGCCAGCTCGGTGATTACCTCTTCGTGGGTCGGCCCCAGGACAAGCTTACGCTCCCTGCGGTCGGAGAGGGTGAAGAGCCCCTTGCCGAAAGCCAGGTCGCGGCCCGTTTCCTGCCAGAGCTCCAGGGGCTGGAGGACGGGCATTATCAGCTCCTGCCCGCCGGCCCTATCCATCTCGCCGCGGATTAGATTGCCTATTTTCTTGAGCACCCTCCAGCCCAGGGGCAGGTATGAATAGATACCGGCGGCTACCTGGTGAATCATCCCTGCCTTTAATAGTAGCTGGTGGCTGACCGTTTCCGCTTCAGCGGGCGCTTCTCTCTGGGTCTTGCCAAATAGCTTTGATATGCGCATCTTTTGCCCGGGTTAGACTTGCCAATCCTTGATAAGCTTGTTCTCTTTGTCCCTCATATTGCCGGAAACGGCGTATATGAAGTCAATGATTGTCCAGATTCCCAGCCCGCCCAGGGTAAGCAGCATGGCAATTCCGCTTCCAATCTTGCCCAGATAGAACCGGTGAATACCGGCTATCCCGAAAAACCAGGCGGGAAGGGCGCAGAGCAGAGTGACCACCAGCCTTGATTTGGTTGAGACGCCAGCGGTTGCGGCTGCGGCGGTGGTCCTGGCTCTGGCCCCGGCTTCGGTGAGCCTTACACCACACTTGATGCATATTTCGGCCAGTTCGTTCGTCTTGGCGCCGCAGGCGTAGCAGAAGCTCCTCCCGGCCAGGGGCCTGGCTCCGCAATTGAGACAGATTTCCGGCGTCCCGGTAAGTTCTTTGCCACAGTTTCGGCAATACATTTTTCCCCTCCTTGATGATGGATAATTATAGTAGTCGCTTTAAGGTTCTCACCAAGAAGTTTGCCCAGAATCCCTTTTCCCTTACAGGTTATAGGATTCCTGGGACCTCTTTTAAGGTTACGCTCTATACTTCTACCAGTTCTTGATGAGCCTGCCCTCTGAGTCCCTCATGTTTCCGGTAACAGCGATTAAGAAGTCTATGAAGGCCCAGATGCCTACCACCGTAATACATATATAACCAAAAACGGCTACGCCCCACCACCCGGCGGCTAAGAAGAAAAGGCTTATGAAGTAGATGATGCTTAGGATGAGCATACCAATTGCTGAGCCGGTTTTCCCCACGTAGAAGCGGTGGATACCAAAGATTCCCAGGAACCAGGCGAGCAGGGTGGCCGCCAGCCTTGATTTGGTGGAAATGTCTCCGCTCACTACCCCGGCCGCCTTTGCCGCCTTTGGTGCCTCGGTTAGCCTTACCCCGCACTTGACGCATATTTCGGCCAGTTCGTTTGTCTTAGCCCCGCACGCCCAGCAGTAGCTCTTCCCGGCCATGGGTCTGGCTCCGCAGTTCATGCAGATTTCCGGATTTCCTATCAGTTCTTTGCCACAGTTACGACAATGCATTTTCTCCTCCTTGATGATGGATAATTATAGTAGTCGCTTTAAGGTTCTACCAATATTATGAGCAGCATTGGCATTATACTGTTTCTTTACTTGCTAATAATCCTAACACGCCGCCTGTTATGAGTGCTATGGCTGGTATTATACTCGCCCAGTGAGGGCCAAAAACCGCTAAAATAACCATCCCCAGCGCGGCTACGAGTATTAAAATACCACCGGCTTTGGCGTTTACCATCACGATCCCTCCACCAATTATTCCGCAAAGAGCTAGGATGATAATGACTACACCTATGCCTATAACCGCGCCGCCAAGGTCACCAAAACCCCCAGCCTCACTAATCCAGCCGCCAAAAGCTACAGCGGAAATTCCTATAATAAGCTCCCATAGGCCACCAAGTATACCTAAAAGCAGTGCTGCAATTTGCATCTTCCTCCCCCCTCTTTGTTGATTTAAGAAGGCCTTAAAAGCCTTGCTACATTAAATCACATTTAGGCGCTTTATTAAAGGGGTTACCGTATCATTTTTCTAGTAAACGTTACCAGAAATAGCGCCATCATGGAAACTCCAATTACAGCCTCTCCTGCCCCCATTCCTTTTGCCCATCCTGAGGGTTGCGGTGCCCACTGACCGTAGCCCAAAGCGGTAAATGAAGCAACGCTATAATATAAAGTATCCCAGAAAGACGAGGAGTTGAACGTGCCCCAGAGAAAATAGGCTACTGCCAAGCCAAATATAATCGCCGCTGCCGATATGGCAACTCTTTCAGGTTTTTCACCATAGCCACAGAGCATTCTCATGACCCAGTACCATAGCTTAAGATGCGGCTCTTCTTTCCAGCTTTGAGCTTTCCTTCTTACCTCCATCTCACGATAAAAGAATTTGCCGGTAATATCATACATACCATGTTCTGTGTACCATATTTTCAGTCTACGATATGCTTCTGATGCCGTCACGAATACGCCGTCTTTTTCCTCACCCAGAATATAGTTTTCCCAGTCCGCTTGCTCTAACCTGGTTTCAGGTGAGAATTTAGCGCCCCATAAATAAGCCCCTTGAAGATGGGCGTCCACTAAATAAGCCCCCTCAAGGTGGGCGCCGTCTAAATTTGCCCCCTCAAGGTGGGCGCCCCCTAAATAAGCCTCCTCAAGGTGGGCGATCTCTAAATTAGCCTTCTCAAGGTGGGCGTTCTCTAAAATAGCCTTCTCAAGGTGGGCGTTCATTAAATAAGCCTTCTCAAGGTGGGCGCCAAGTAAATCAGCCCCCTCAAGGTGGGCGCCAAGTAAATCAGCCCCCTCAAGGTGGGCGCCGGATAGATTGGCTCCCTCAAGGTGAGCATGCCCTAAATTAGCCTCCTCAAGGTGGGCGTCCCCTAAATCAGCCCCCTCAAGGTGGGATTCTCTTAAATAAGCCCCCTCAAGGTGGGCGCCCCATAAATAAGCCTCCTCAAGGTGGGCGCCCCCTAAATAAGCCTTCTCAAGGTGGGCATCCCCTAAGATAGCCCCCTCAAGGTGGGCGTTCATTAAATAAGCCTTCTTAAGGCGCGCACGCTTTAGATTAGCTTTCTTAAGGATAATTCCAGGAAGAAAAAGTTTACTCAGGCGAATGCTTGTTTTGAAATGCTTTCCCGAAAGGTCAAGACCTTTGGCTGTGTCTCCGTTTTTCTCTATGGCTTTGAGCACATCTTCACGGGTTAGGAGCTTTTCTTTCTTCTTTGCCATAGCTAAAACCTCTCCACTTCCCTCATCAAAGCTACCACAAAGTCCTTCTCCTCAATAGTCCTCAGCTTCTTGCCCTTCTTGAACAAGATGGCTCGGCCCTTGCCGCAGGCGATGCCGATATCGGCGTCCTTGGCTTCTCCGGGCCCGTTGACGACACAGCCCATTACCGCCACCTTTATAGGCTTATCAATCTTTAATAGTTCCTCCTCAACTTCGCGGGCTAATTCTACAATGTCCACCTCGGCACGACCGCAGGAGGGGCAGCTGACCAGCACCGGGCCGCGCTGGCGCAGGTTGAGGCTTTTAAGGATTTCATAGCCGGCGATGACCTCCTCTCTGGGGTGGGCGGTGAGTGACACGCGGATGGTATCGCCGATGCCTAGCCAGAGCAGGGTGCTGATGCCCACCGTGCTGCGGATAATTCCGGTGTGGGGGGGACCGGCTTCGGTGATGCCGATGTGCAGGGGGTATGGTATCTTCTGGGCGATACTCTGATAAGCTTCAATAGTTGTGGGGACATCAAAGGCTTTCAGCGAGACCTTTATCAGGTCAAAGTCAAAGCTTTCCAGCAGTCTTACCTGTTGCATAGCCGCCTCGACCATCCGCTCGGCGATACCTGATTTGGGATTTTTAGGCTTGGGCAGGCTGCCGGCGTTTACCCCGATGCGAATGGGGACGTTTCTTTCCCTGGCGGCGTAAGCCACCGCTTTTACCTTCTCGCGCTGGCTGATATTACCCGGGTTTAAGCGCAGTCCGTCACAGCCGGCTTTCAGTGCTTTCAGGGCCAGGCGGTGGTCGAAGTGAATATCGGCGATTACGGGTAGGGAAACGCCCTTTTTTATGGCCGATATTGCCTGCGCCGCTTCCATGTCGGGCACGGCCATCCGCACCAGCTCACAGCCGCAGTCTTCAAGCTCCCTGATTTGCCCGATGGTCGACTTAACGTCGCGGGTATCGGTCTTGGTCATGGACTGCACCACGATAGGGGCGCCGCCGCCGACGGTTACCCGGCCGATTTGAATCGGTTTTGATATTCGCCTGGGATTCATGGGATTATTTTTCTGCTCCTGTTCTCGGTTGTCTTGCGCCCCACCCGGCCCACCCTAAAGGGTGGTACCCTTTTACATCATCCCCCTCCGAGGGTGGGGAAGAAGCCTCCTTCGAAACTCGACCAACCCGCCCTATAGGGGCTTTTCGCCCCGCAAAAACCTTGTTTTTAATCTTTATAGTTTTACGGAATCAGGCTTTCTCCGCTTATCCACCGGAAAATATCCTGGTAGGTAATCAGCAGCAGTAGGCCCAATAATATCATGAAGCCGATGGAGTGCACGATGGCTTCAATTTTGGGGGAGATGCGCTTGCCCCGCCGTATCCATTCAATAATGACGAATAGAATCCGCCCGCCGTCGAGGGCGGGAAAGGGTATTAGCTGGGTTATGGCAATGGCGATGCTGATGAATGCCGTCAGCTCCAGCACCGGGCTTATCCCCGATTGAGCCACCTCTCCGGTAATCTGCACAATACCCACCGGCCCGGCCGCGGTGAAGGGTATGGTGCCCAGAATCAGGCTGACTATTCCGTTTTTGTAGAGGATGAGGGTCTCGATGCAGGAGCGCGTTCCCCGGGGGATTGCCTCCCAGGGGGGATAGCTTTCGCTGACGATAACCGCGTCTACGGTGTGGGATAACGTGCCTATCGCCCCCTCGCCCTCCGGAGGGCGCCAGCGGGGGATAAGGCTGACCGTCTCGGTGGTGGCATCGGCGTGTTCTATCGATATGGTGATTTCACTGCCCAGGTTGAGCTGGACATAGCGGGAAAGGTCGCCGCCGTTGTTTACCTCTCGGCCGTTGACGCTGATAATAGTATCCCCGGCTTGAATGCCGGCCATCTCGGCGGGCGAGTTGGGGGCAACCTCTTCTACCACCACCTGTCCCACGATGGCATCGTGGGGGACCATGTAAGCCACCGATAGCAGTAGGAAGGGTAGCAGCAGGTTCATCAGTATGCCGCCGCTTAAGACCAGCAGCCTGACGCCGTAGCCCTTGCCGGCCAGGCTCCTGGGCGCACTGGGGTCGACCTCTCCTGACATCTTGTTAAAGCCGCCGAAGGGTATCCAGTTGATGGAATATATGGTCTCTCCCCATTTCTTGCCGTAGAGGCGCGGCGGGAAGCCGATGCCGAATTCCTCCACCCATACCCCCGTAGCCTTGGCGGCAATGAAATGCCCCAGCTCGTGGACGAGGATAAGCACGGAGAGGACAATCACACCTACTATTATAGTAAGTATCATTTATTAAGTTCCTTGACCAGCCCGGAGACCATCTCTCGCCCCCACTCGTCGGCGGCCATAATTTCCTCCAGGGTGGGGTGAGCTGTAGATTTATGTTTCTCCAGTGCCTTTCCGACCAGGTGGGCGATATCGGTGAATTTGATACGTCTTGATAAGAAGAGCTGAACGGCTACCTCATCGGCGGCGCAGAGCACCGCCGGATAGGTGCCTCCCTTTTTCCCCGCCTCGATGGCCAGTTTGAGGCAGGGGAAGCTGTCAAAATCGGGCGGAGCAAAGTCCAGCTTTCTGATGCTTTCCCAGTCGAGCCTGGGGAGCTGAGGGTTGTCCAGGCGTTCCGGGTAAGAAAGAGCGTACTGGATGGGCAGGCGCATATCGGGGTAGCCCAGCTGGGCTTTAACCGAGCCGTCGATAAACTCCACCATGGAGTGGACAATGCTCTGGGGGTGGACAATGACCTGGATGTCTTCAAAGGGCGTGTCGAAGAGCCAGCGGGCTTCGATTACCTCCAGCCCCTTGTTCATCAGCGTGGCCGAGTCAATGGTGACCTTGCTTCCCATCCGCCAGGAGGGGTGTTTCAGGGCCTGCTCTGGGGTAACCTCAGCCAGTTGGGCCGGTGAATAACCGAGGAAAGGTCCCCCGGAGGCGGTGATGATGAGCCGGCTTACCCTCCGGCTTTCACCCTCGAGGCACTGCCAGAGAGCGCTGTGCTCGCTATCAACGGGAATAATCTGCGCCCGGTTTCGCTTTGCCTGGCTGGTGATAATCTCGCCGGCCATGACCAGAGATTCCTTGTTGGCCAGGGCAATCCTCTTGCCGGCTTTAGCCGCGGCCAGGGTGGGCTTTAGCCCCCACTTCCCCGAGGTGGCGATAACTACGGTGTCTACATCGGGGTGGCCGGCTATTTCCTCCAGGGATAGAAGTTCGTATTCGGCTTCGCTTGAGGGAGCCTCTTTACTCTGGGAATGGACGAACCTCGGCCGGAACTGCTCTATTTGCTTGGCCAGCAGGGCGGTGTTCTTGCCGGCGGCCAGCCCGATGACGGCAAAGTTTTGGGGCAGGGCGCCGATGACCTCCAGGGTCTGGCGGCCTATGGAGCCGGTTGAACCCAGGACGGCTACCCGCTTTACACTACTACCCATACCACATAATAGTATACCACGACGCCAGCCAAGACAACGCTGTCTATCCTATCCAGGAAACCGCCGTGCCCCGGCAGCAGGTTGCCGGAGTCTTTTACCCCCATATTGCGCTTGAGCAGGGACTCGGCCAGGTCGCCGAGCTGCCCGAAGAGGCTGACCAGAAAGCCGAGGAGCGCTGCCTGCCAGTAGCTCAAGGGCAGGGCCATGGTAAAGAGGAGGCTGACGATGATAGCGCTTAAAGCCCCGGCTATCGTCCCTTCCCAGGTCTTGCCCGGACTGACGGCGGGGGCGAGCTTGTGCCTGCCCAGCGCCCTGCCCACGAAGTAGGCGGCGGTATCGGAGGCGAAGGTGGCGGAGAGGGCCAGAAATACCCAGTTTCGCCCGTCGTCCAAGCCCCTTAAGGCGACGAAGTGGCTCAGCAGCCACCCCAGGTAGAGGATGCCGGCTATCGTCCAGGCCCAGCCCAGGAAAGCCCCTTCTTTTTGCCGGCGCGCCAGGAGGCAGAACAGGGATAGCACCACGGCCGAGGTCAGCAGTAGGGGCATGGTAAGGTCGTAGCTGCAGTGGGGGCTTATGATAAACAGGAGCGTCCAGACCAGCCCGAAGCAGGTAAGCGGCGCCAGCTTTTTCCCCGCCGCCATTTTATAGAATTCAAAGGCCGCCAGCAGCCCCCAGGTAGCCACCAGAACGGTGAACCAGGGTAGGGGCTGGTCGAACCAGACGGCAGCGATTAGCAGAGGGATGCCCCACAGCGCGGTTATAAACCTTTTCTTCAGCATGCCTGTCTTTGATTATAGCCCACCGAAGCGTCTTTGTCTCTGGCTGTAGGAGAGCAGCGCCTTGTCAATCTCTTTTTCATCAAAGTCGGGCCAGAGAACCTTGGTGAAATAGTATTCGCTGTAGGCGGTCTGCCATATCAGGAAGTTGCTGAGGCGGAGCTCGCCGGCGGTGCGGATGACCAGGTCGACCTCGGGCAGAGCCGCGGTGTAAAGATAGCCGGTGAACAGTTCCTCGTTTATTTCCTCAGGCCTGATGCCATCGGCTACGACCTTGCGGACGGCGTTTAAAATCTCGGCCCGCCCCCCGTAGTTAAAGGCCAGGCTGAGCGTCATCCCGGTGTTGTTTTTGGTGAGCTCTAAGGCTTTATTTGTGGCTTGCTGCAGGCTTGGCGAAAGCTCGTCAAGGCGGCCCAGGTGGCGGATTTTAATCCCGTTTTTATGGAGTTCCAGGGTCTCCTTGTCTATCTCCTCTTCCAGGAGGTTAAGCAGGCCGGTAATCTCCTCTTCCGGGCGCTTCCAGTTTTCGGTAGAGAAGCCGTAAAGGGTGAGGTATTTCAGCTTGAGCTTGTTAAAGTAGGCGATTACCGAGCGCAGGTTTTCCACCCCCGCCCGGTGCCCCTCAAGCCGGGGCAGTCCCCGCTTTTTGGCCCATCTACCATTGCCGTCCATGATAATGGCTATATGGTTGGGGAAGCGGGCATTTTTTTTGCTGGCCGGTGAAGTAGCTGTCACTCTGGCGCTCATATCCTCGCGGCTAGCCGGGCTAGACCTCCATGAGTTCGGCTTCTTTGTCCCGGGCTATTTGCTCAATATCGGCGATGAAGCTATCGGTGAGCTTCTGCAGCTGGTTCAGGGCGCGCTTGTGCTCGTCCTGAGAGATTTCCTTATTCTTTTCCAGTTCCTTTAGCCCGTCCATGACCTCATGCCTCAGGTTGCGTATCACTATTTTCCTATCCTCAGCCCTCTTGTGCACCATCCTGGTCAACTCCTGCCGGCGCTCCTCGCTCAAGGGGGGCAGGGCCAGCCGGATGGCGTTACCGTCGCTGGTGGGGTTCAGCCCCAGGTCGGACTTCAGGATAGCCTTCTCTATGTTGGGTATGGTGCTCCGGTCCCAGGGCTGGATGACCAGGAGCCTGGCCTCGGGGGCGGAAATGCCGGCAATCTGGTTCAAGGGGGTGGGAACGCCGACATACTCTACCTTGATGTGCTCGACCAGGGCCGGTGTAGCGTGCCCGGTGCGGATGGTAGCCAGCTCCGTCTTAAAGCCATCGACCGAGGCTCGCATCTTTCCCTCAATATTCAATAAACTGGGGCTAACCACCTTAATTCTCGCTGTAGACCAGGGTGCCGATGGGGTCACCGCTTACCGCCCGCTCTATGCTGCGAGGTGCCTGGAGGTCGAAAACGATTATCGGCAGCCTGTTTTCCAGGCACAGGGAGAGGGCGGTGGCATCCATCACTTCCAGGCGCATGTTTAGCACCTCAAAGTGGGTGAGTTTGTCGAACTTCTTGGCTTTGGGGTCGATGATGGGGTCGGCGCTGTAGATGCCGTCAACGTTGTTCTTGGTCATAAGCAGGACATCGGCCTCAATCTCTACGGCGCGCAGGGCGGCGGCGGTATCGGTGGTCATATAGGGGTTGCCGGTGCCGGCGGCGAAGATAACCACTCTGCCCTTCTCCAGGTGCCGGACAGCGCGGCGCCTGATGTAAGGCTCAGCCACCTGTTGAATGTCTATAGCTGTCTGGATTCTGGTAATCACCCCTTCTTTCTCCAGGACGTCCTGGAGAGCAAGGGCGTTTATTACTGTGGCCAGCATACCGGCGTAGTCAGCGGTGACCCTGTCCATTCCCTCCTCCTCAGCCTTGGCTCCCCGCCAGATGTTGCCGCCGCCGACGACAATGCCTACGCCCACGCCCATTTCTATCACCCGCTTAACCTGCCGGGATATCTTGGTCAGGGTATCGCCGTCAATGCCAAAGGCGGCGCCGCCGCTGAAGGCTTCGCCACTGAGTTTAAGTATAACACGCTTATATTTAGCCGCGCTCATTTTCCCGATTCCGGCTCGCCTAGTTCGAATCTGGCAAATCGGCTTACCTTGATGTTCTCTCCCACCTTGGCGATAGTTTCGGTGATAATATCCTGAACCGACCTTTCCTGGTCCTTGATGTAGGGCTGGAGGAGCAGGCAGGCGGTTTGAAGCTCGGCGCCGGTTCCGGCGGGGACTTCTTCCCCGGAGATGAACTGGGGCTGCATGGCGGCTACCTGCATTGCCAGGTTGTGGGCCAGCTCCTTGAACTCATCGGTGCGGGCGGCAAAATCGGTCTCGCAGTTTAGCTCAACCATGGCGCCCACCCGACCTCCGGTGTGGATATAGGATTCAATTAGCCCCTGGCTGGCAGCGCGGTTTTCTTTTGCCTTGGCCTTAAGCAGCCCTTGTTCTCTGAGGAATTCAAGCGCCTTTTCCCTGTTTCCCTGGGACTCAATAAGGGCCTGCCGGCACTGCATGATGCCAACTCCGGACTCTTTTCTTAACTTTTTTACCTGGTCTAGCGGGATTTTCAAGCCTTTTCTCCTTTAGCTTCATCGTCGGGGGAGAAAATAAGCGGCTGGCCGCTTTCCAGGCTCTCCGCTAGCGGCGCACCCTCCTCACCGGCCTCGGCTAGGGCTGCCTCCCCGCCGGTTTTACCCTCGATGACGGCGTCGGCAATCTTGCTGCATATCAGCTTGATGGTCCTGATGGCATCGTCGTTGGCGGGGATGGGGTAGTCTATATAATCGGGGTTGCAGTTGGTATCAACTATGGACACCACCGGTACGCCCACCCGCTTGGCTTCAGCTATGGCAATTCTCTCTTTGGTGGGGTCAATAATGAATAGGGCATCGGGCAGGTTGGTCATCTCCTTAAAACCGCCCATATGTCTGTTGAGGCGCAGGATTTTCTCACCCACCTTCAGGGCTTCCTTCTTGGGCAGGCGTTCAAAGTCCCCGCGGCTTTGCTGGTCTTCTAAGCGTACCAGGTAGTCTATCCGGGCCTGGATGGTGGCAAAGTTGGTCAGCACCCCTCCCAGCCAGCGCTGGTTGACATAAAACATACCGCAGCGCTGTGCCTCCTGTTCTATAGACTCTTGAGCCTGTTTCTTGGTGCCGACAAAGAGTATGTTGCCCCCTTCGGCGGCTATCTGGCGGACGAAGTCACAGGCTTCGTCCAGCATCACCGCTGTTTGTTCCAGGTCAATGATATGAATACCATTGCGCTTGGTAAAGATGTATTTCTTCATCGCCGGGTGCCAGCGGCTGGTCTGGTGGCCGAAGTGGGCCCCGGCTTCTAAAAGCTCTTTAATAGTGACTGTGTCTGGCAAGCTTTAGCTCCTTTCCCGTTATGGTATCTCCAGTAGTCAGTTTAACAGTATAGCATACTGGCTGGCTGGCAACAATATACTATCGTTTTTCTTAACGCCCCTCCCCCCAGGCCTTATTTCCCACCCGTCCCACCCTA
>DUEC01000061.1 GCA_011176635.1 Dehalococcoidia bacterium
CCCCCCTTTTTGCAATAGAAATTAAATCAGCCTATAATAATGCCATCGGGGCGTAGCGCAGTTTGGTTAGCGCGCAGCGTTCGGGACGCTGAGGTCGGAGGTTCAAATCCTCTCGCCCCGATTTTTTTAAGCTCTTTTTCGGCCGCTGACGCCATTCATTATAGCACAAAAATAAAGCATTAAGGAGGGACTTTGCGTGTCAGAAAAAACGGCTAATCCTGGTGCTCTTGGACTGGGGGCGTTCGCCCTGACCACATTTCTATTGAGCATGATAAATGCCGAGGTGATTGCCCCGGAAAGCCTGGGGATGGTCCTGCCCATGGCCTTTTTCTATGGAGGGCTGGCTCAGGTACTGGCGGGAATGTGGGAGTTTAAGAGTGGCAATATATTTGGTGCCACCTGTTTTACCTCTTTCGGCTCGTTCTGGCTGGGGCTGGCGTTGATGAAAGTCCTGGAGGCGACGGGCATAATTTCAGCGGTTCCGCCGGCCGGATTGGCTGTTTTCCTGTCCGCCTGGGGGCTATTCACCCTTTACGCGACGATAGCCGCTACCAGGACCTCGAAGGCGCTGCTAGCCCTCTTCGTGGCGCTCACCATCACCTTCTTTTTGCTGGCGGTGGGCGAGTATGTCTCCGGCTTCAAGCTGGCCGGGGGCTACCTGGGGATTCTGGTGGCTCTCATCGCCTGGTACGACTCGGCGGCGATACTGATAAACGATATGTTCAACCGGAAGGTTTTGCCCTTTTAAGAGGGACTTCAGCTAGTCTGATTTAATAGCTAGGGCGGGGGCTTAAAGCTAGTCCGCCTTCCTCTTGGCCTCTTCCCAAAGTTTATTCTGCTCATCGAAGGAGAGCTCGGCGAGGTTTAGCCCCCGCTTACGGCAGGCTTCCTCCATAGCGGTGAAGCGCTGGTAGAAGCGCTTGTTGGCCTCCCTGAGCGCCGCCTCCAGGTCTATATCCATCCGGCGGGCGATGTTAACCAGGGTAAAGAGCAGGTCGCCGAACTCAGCCGCTTTCCGCTCCTTAGCCTCCGCTTGCTTGAACTCGCCGACCTCCTCGGCCAGCTTATCGATAACGCCGTCGACATCCTCCCAGTCAAAGCCGACCCAGGCCGCCCGGCGCTGAACCTCATGAGCGTAGCCCAGGGCCGGCATACCCTTGGGCACGCTCCCCAGGATGGAGGCGCCCTCCTCTCTCTCTTCCTTTTTGAGCTCCTCCCAGTTATGTATCACCTCTTCGGCGTCTTTGACTTTTTTAGAGCCGAAGACATGGGGGTGGCGGTGGACCAGCTTGGTGTTGATGTTTTCAATGACATCGCCGATTTTAAACTCGCCGGCCTCGGCGGCAATCTGGGCGTGGAGCACAATCTGCATCAGCAGGTCGCCCAGCTCGTCGCCGAGCTTGCCCGAGTCCCCCTCGTCCAGGGCCTCCAGCACCTCGTAGCACTCGGCGAGCAGGTTCTCCCGCAGCGAGGCGTGGGTCTGCTTGCGGTCCCAGGGACAGCCGTCGGGCGCCCTTAAAGCGGCGATGATATTTACCAGGGTAGCAAAGCGGTCTAGATTTTCCGGTTTAGACAAAAGAGCCTCCTCTAGCAACAGGGTTTTTAAGTCAGCACCGAGCCGATAAAGTCCCGCTGACCTCTCAAAAAGTCGGCGGCGGCTAAGACCTGCTTCCCCTCCAGCTGCACCCTCAAGACGGCCAGGACACCGCCGCCGGTGGCGACGCCGAAAGCCTCTTTCGAGGCCAGTCCCAGCACCCGCCCCGCCTTAAAGGTCTTCTCCGAGGGCAAGGGCGCCGCCTCGATAATCTTAAGCCGCTTACCGCCCCACCTGGTGTAATACCCCGGCCAGGGCTCAAAAGCCCTGACCCGCCGCCATATATCCACCGCCGGCAGGTGCCAGTCAACCTCGGCCTCTTCCTTGGTGATGGCCGATGAGTAGCTGGCCTCGGCTTCATCCTGGGGCCGGGGGGTAAGCTGGCCCCTCGCCCATGAGAGCAAGACCTCCCCCAGCAATCTGGCCCCCAGCCAGGAAAGCTTGGCGGTAAGCGAGCCGGTGGTATCCCGGGGGGAAACGGGGACCTGCACCCTGGCCAAGACCGGGCCGGTATCCAAGCCCTCGTCCATCACCATAATGCTGACCCCGCTGAAATCGTCACCGGCCAGGATAGCCGAGGCTACCGGCGAGGCGCCCCGGAACCTGGGCAATAGCGAGGGGTGAATATTAAGGCAGCCTAAGCGGGGGAGGGCCAGCACCGATTGGGGGAGAATCTGGCCGAAGGCGGCCACCACGATGGCGTCGGGATGAAAGCCAGCGAGCTCTGCCACCACCCCCGCCTCTTTTAAGCTCTTCGGCTGCACCACCTCCAGCCCCCGGGCCAGCGCCGCCCTCTTCACCGGGGAGGAGGCCAGGCCGCGCCCCCGCCCCGCCGGCCGGTCGGGCTGGGTATAGACCGCCACCACCTCGTAGTCATCCAGCAGGCGCTCTAGAGGGGGGACGGCGAACTGGGGACTGCCCATGAAAACAACCCGCATCTTTAAAGCCTCCATTGCCCTAAAATTTTAACACCAAAACTTTTTGCCAACAAGTTGGCCTTTTATATCTATCAGCTCAATATCGGGCAAAAAAGTAAGCCCGATGGAGAAAGCAAGGGAGGAGTGGGGTTTTAAGTCGCCAACAATCAGTATCAAAAAGTTTGCCATCAGCCAAGCGGGCTATTATTCTGTTAACACGCCCCTTAAATTTTCCGCCCTCTAGCCCCTAACAAAAGCTAATTGTCCTCCCCCCGCCCGGGGTGTAAGTGCGGCTTTAAACGATAAAGCAAGGAAAGGAATCTATGGGAGCCAGGTCAGCTCAAGAAATCTGGGAAGCCGCTCTGGGCGAACTGCAGGTCCAGGTAACCAGGTCATACTACCGCACCTGGCTGGAAAAAACCACCGGCCTGAGCTACCAAGACAACCGCTTCATTATCGGGGCCCCCAATACCTTCGTCGCCGAATACCTGGACAAAAACCAGCGCTCCCTGATTGAAAAAACGCTCATCGGCCTAACCGGGCCCGATATCAGGGTCTCCTTCCGGGTGGGCCCGGAACCGGCGGCGCCAGCGGTAAGCCGCCCCCGCCACAGCCTCAAGTATACCTTCGACTCCTTCGTGGTCAGCGACAGTAACCGCCTGGCCTATGCGGCGGCGATGAGCGTGGCCGAAAACCCAGGACGCAGCTACAACCCCCTTTTCCTCTACGGGGGAGTGGGGCTGGGCAAGACCCACCTGATGCAGGCCATCTACCAGGCGGCTAGGACCAACGACTTCCGGGCGCTCTATGTTAGCGCCGAGCAGTTTACCAACGAGTTCGTCACCGCCGTCAGGGAGAAGAGCACCGAAGAGTTCCGCACCAGGTTCAGAAGTGTTGATATATTGTTGATAGATGACATCCAGTTCATCAGCGGCAAGGAGCAGACCGAGGAGAGCTTTTTCCACACCTTCAACGAGTTGCACAACGCCCACCGCCAGATCGTCCTGGCCAGCGACCGCCCCCCCAAGTCCATATCCCGGCTGGGCGACCGCCTCTGCTCCCGCTTTGAATGGGGGCTTATCGCCGATATCCAGCCGCCCGACTTCGATACCCGCCTGGCTATCCTGCAGGCTAAGGCGGAGCAGGAAAAGGCCAACGTCCCCATAGAGGTGCTGGAGTTCATCGCCAACCGCATCCAGGAGAACATCAGGGAGCTGGAGGGCTCCCTGCACCGGGCTATCGCCTACGCCCGGCTTTTCCGGGCCCTGCTCACCCCCGAGCTGGCCGCCCGGGCGCTGGAGGACATCGCCAGCAAGGGCGCCAAGAGAGCGCCGCTTACCCCCGAGCTGGTGATAGCCACCGTGGCCAACAGCTTCCAGCTGACCCCCGACGACCTCAAGAGCCGGAAGCGAGACCGTCTCACCGCCCAGGCCCGGCAGGTAGCCATGTACCTCCTCAAAGAGGCCACCACCTGCTCGCTGGCCCAAATCGGGCTGGAGCTGGGCCACCGAGACCACTCCACCGTCGTCCACGCCTCCCGCAAGATAGCCGTTGACATGGACAACGACCCCTATTTGCGGCGCAAGGTCCTCGACATCGAGCAGGGCTTAAACCTGAAGCCAGGCCCGCGGGGTTATTAACCATAGTTCCCACCGGCAATCAACCGTCTATAAACAGCCCTGCAGGCACCGTTAGTGGATAACCGCGGCTAACTTGTGGAAAAGCTCCAGATACTTCAGCTTTAATTTTAGTCGTTTTTAGGCGGAGGCAAAGGCCCCAGCTAGCAACCAAGAGCCTGTGGTATTATAATTAGTACTGTTAACCATAGACGTTGGTATATTTTAGAATAGTTATTTTTAATAAGGCCTTTAAGAATTGTTTTAGAGGATTGCTTCATGTTTGACCGGGCAGAGATAGAGGTGAAAGCAGGTGACGGCGGCGACGGCAAGGTCAGCTTCCGCCATGAGAAGTTTGTTCCCTTCGGTGGACCCGATGGTGGTGACGGCGGCGGCGGCGGCGACGTCATCGTCAGGGCCGATAGGGGGGTTACCAGCCTTAAATTTTTCCGGCAGAAGAGGCGCTTCAAGGCCGCCAGCGGCGGCAACGGCGGGGGCAAGAAGAAGCACGGGCGGAAGGGGGAAGACGTGGTCTTGGGCGTGCCGGTGGGGACGGTGGTATCTTATAAGCTACAGATTGCCGGCGACAGCCTCATCGCCGACCTGGAAAAACCGGGGCAGGAGGTAGTGGTAGCCAAGGGGGGCCGGGGAGGCCTGGGCAATGCCCGCTTCGCTACCTCGACCAACCAGGCACCGCAGATTGCCGAGAAGGGGGAGGCCGGCGAGGAGCATTCCATATTGCTGGAGCTAAAGCTCATTGCCGATGTCGGCCTTATCGGTTATCCTAATGTGGGCAAGTCGACGTTACTGGCCGCGGTCTCGGCAGCCAAGCCCAAGATAGCCAGCTATCCCTTCACCACCCGCGAGCCGGTTCTGGGCGTGGTTGAGGTCGGGCAGCGGAGCTTCGTCCTGGCCGAGATTCCGGGGCTGATAGACGACGCCCACCTAGGGAGGGGGCTGGGGCATGACTTCCTGCGCCATATCGCGCGCACCAAGGTGCTCATCCACCTGGTGGACGGCAGTTCGGCGTCACCGGCGGAGGACATGGCAAAGGTGAATACCGAGCTCAGCCTGTTCGATTCGGCCCTGGCGAGTAAGCCGCAGCTGTTGGCGGTCAATAAGATTGACCTGGCCCCGGTCAGGGAGCGGTTGGATGAGATAAAGAAGAGCTTGGCCGATGTCGGCACCAAGACTTTTCTGGTTTCGGCGGCCAGCGGCGAGGGCTTACCTGGGCTCATGGAAGCAGCGTTGAAGGTTCTCCGCTCAACCACTGCCGGCAGGGCGGGGGCTAAGACGCCGCGGAAGGTCTTTCACCCCAAGCCCAGGGTGAGCAAGAAGGCTCGGTTGCCGTAATCTTTAACGGGAGTGGCTAGTAGAATGAATATTGGGGTATTGGGGGGGACCTTCGACCCCATTCACCTCGGTCACCTGCTGGTGGCTGAGGAAGCCAGGGCCAGGCTGGACTTGGCCGAGGTGCTTTTCGTGCCCGCCGGCGAGCCCTGGCTGAAGGCGAACAACGCCATCTCGCCAGCCCAACACCGGCTGGAGATGGTGCGCCTGGCTATTGCCGGAGAAGCCTACTTCAAGCTATCGGCCATGGAGATAGAGCGGGCCGGCCCCACCTATACCGTTGACACCATCGCCGAGCTTCAGGCCCGTCTCGGTGCCGGCGATGAGCTCTTTTTTATCCTGGGCTGGGATAACTTAAATCAGCTTCCCCAGTGGCGGGAGCCTTCAAGGCTGATAAAGCTTTGCCGCCTGGTGGCTGTCCCCAGGGTGGACTTTGCGCTCCCCGAACTTAGCTCTCTGGAGGCGGCTATACCCGGCCTGTCTCAGCGGGTTATCCGGCTGGACGAGCCGCGGGTGGATGTCAACGCCTCTGAAATCAGGCGGCGGGTGGCCCGGGGGCTGTCTATCAGCCGGCTCGTCCCCGAGGCGGTGGAGAGGTATATCATAGAGAATAAGCTGTACGCGAGGGAGTAGAGCTAGATGTCCAGGTTCTTGACGCTCTTGGCGTGCGCCTGGATGAAGGCCTTGCGCGGCGGCACCTCATCGCCCATCAGGATATGGAAGATGCGGTCGGCTTTGGCGGCATCCTCCACGTTTACCTCAAGCAGGGTGCGGGTAGCCGGGTTCATGGTGGTCTCCCATAGCTGCTCGGCGCTCATCTCGCCCAGCCCTTTATAGCGCTGGACTTCCACCTTCTTGCTCTCTTTCAGCTTGGCTAAGACCCCCTCCTTCTCCGGCTCGGAGTATACCCACTGCTGGAGCTTGCCCGCCTTGACGCGGTAAAGCGGCGGCTGGGCGATATAGAGGTGGCTGTTATTTATTAGCTCGGCCATGTGCCGGAAGAAGAAGGTGAGCAGCAGGGTGCGGATGTGAGAGCCATCGACATCGGCATCGGTCATCAGGATAACCCGGTGGTAGCGGAGCTTGGATAGGTCAAATTCATCGTCAATGCCGGCCCCCAAGGCGGTGATGATGGCCCGGATTTCTTCGTGGGACAGCATCTTGTCCGGCGGCGCCTTCTCCACGTTGAGTATCTTGCCTCTCAAGGGGAGGATAGCCTGGAAGCGGCGGTTCCTGCCCTCCTTGGCCGAGCCGCCGGCCGAAGGCCCCTCTACGATATAAAGCTCGCAGAGGGAAGGCTCTTTCTCCGAGCAGTCGGCCAGCTTGCCGGGCAGGGTGGCTGTCTCCAGACTGCCCCGCTTAACGATAAGGTCTCTGGCTTTGCGGGCGGCCTCCCGGCCCTTGGCGGCGAGGAGGCACTTTTCCATGATTCTTTTGGCGTCATCGGGGTGCTCCTCGAAGTAGAGGGAGAGACTTTCGACGACCACGCCCTCCACCTGGCTCTTGACCTCGGCGTTGCCCAGCTTGCCCTTGGTCTGCCCCTCGAACTGGGGGGAGGCCAGCTTGACGCTGATGATGGCGGTAAGGCCCTCTCTGACGTCGTCCCCAATCAGGTTGGGCTCGTCCTCTTTGAGCATCTTGTTCTTGCGGGCATAGTCGTTGAGGACACGGGTCAGCGCCGAGCGGAAGCCGGTGAGGTGGGTGCCGCCGTCTATGGTATTGACGCAGTTGGCGAAGCTGAAAGAGGACTCGGAGAAGCCGTCGTTATACTGCAGGGCGGCCTCAACCATGGTACTGTTGACGGTGTTGGCGATGTAGATAGGTCGGCGGTGGCGCACCACCCGGTTCCGGTTGAGGTGGCGGACGAATCCGGTAATGCCACCCTCAAAGTAGAAGGTCTGTTCCCGCTCCTTCTTCTGGTCAAAGATGTGTATTTCAAGTCCCTTATTGAGGTAAGCCAGCTCGCGCAGGTGCTCGCAGATGATATTGAATTCGCATTCCGCTTTACCGAATATCTCGGTATCGGGGAGGAAGACGACGGTGGTGCCGGTATCGGTAGCCTCGCCAGTGGTGGTCAACGGACCGCGGGGTATTCCCTGGCGGTATTCCTGATGATGCACCTTGCCCTCGCGCTTGACATCAACCTTGAGCCAGGCGGAAAGGGCGTTTACCGCTGAGGCGCCCACCCCGTGCAGCCCGCCCGATACCATGTAGGTGTGCCCGCCGAATTTGGCCCCGGCGTGCAGGGTGGTCATTACCGTTTCCAGGGCCGAAATCTTGGTAGTGGGGTGAATGCCTACCGGAATGCCGCGCCCGTTGTCTTCAACCTTGACGCTGTTGTCCTCGCCCAGGGTGACCGAGATTTGGTCGCAGTAGCCGGCCATAGCCTCATCGATGCAGTTGTAGGTGATTTCATATACCAGGTGGTGCAGGCCCCGCTGGTCGGTAGAGCCGATATACATGCCCGGGCGCAGGCGCACCGCCTGCCGCCCCTCCAGGACCTGAATATCCTCGGCCTTGTATTTCTTCCTGGCTTGCTTAGCCGCTTTGGGCTTATCTTGTGTCATCGCTGTCTTTTACTCCGTCACTGGCGCCGAGAGGGATAGAATACATAGGGATGATGAAATCTAGAGTAGCTTACAAAAGAAGAAGAGGCTACCCTCCCCGAGGCAATTTCAGATGATAGCAAGGCAGCCATACCTATTTATTATAGCACAATTTAGCCGTGAGGTGAAGCTGGGGAAGTCGTTTTAGTAGATTGGCGAC
>DUEC01000062.1 GCA_011176635.1 Dehalococcoidia bacterium
CTAAAGGGAGGGGTGGGGAGAAAAGGCGCTGTGAACGGTTATCCTCTTGACGGCAGTAAGATTATGGTTTAAATTATAACCTACCGCTATCGGTACTTTTAAGAACATGCTGTATAATTGGATTATAGCTGGCGGCCTGATTGCCTTTACGCTCAATATCCTCCTGAACTTCTGGGCACTGAAGAGGCCGCGTAGTGATAGCAAGCTGCCCAAGGAGCCGCCTCTGGTCTCTATCCTCATTCCGACCAGAGACGAAGAGGATAATATCGAAGCCTGCCTGAAATCCCTGCAGAACCAGGACTACCCCAATTTTGAGATTATAGTGCTGGATGATAGCCGCAACGATGATACCTTTAACGTTGTCCAGCGGATAGCCGCCGCCGACGAGCGCATCAGCCTCTTCCGCTCGGAGCCGCTCCCCGAAGGCTGGGTAGGCAAGCCCTTCGGCTGCTATCAGCTTGCCCAGAAGGCTAAAGGCTCCTGGCTGCTATTCGTTGACGCCGATACCGTACACGAGCCCCATATGCTGCGCAGCGTGATGGCTATGGCCATCAAATCAAAGCCGGGCATGCTCTCCGGGTTCCCCCGCCAACTGGCCAGCTCCTGGCCGCAGAAGATAGCCATCCCGGTATTGTACTTCGTAATTCTGAGCTGGTTCCCGCTCTGGTGGCTGCAGCGCTCCCGAAAACCGAAGTCGGCGCTGGCTGTGGGTCAGTTCCTTCTCTTTCCCAAAGAGGCTTACTGGCGGATTGGCGGGCACAAAGCGGTCAAGGCCCGGATTCTGGAGGACGTCTGGCTGGGTGTTGAGATAACCCGTCACGGCGGGCGGCATATAACCATTGACCTAACGCCAGTGGTTTCCTGCAATATGTACCGTACCGTGGGAGAAATGTGGGATGGGTTTGTCCGGTGGATGTATTCGGTAGCGACGCTTTCCCGGGTAGCCCTTGTTTTGATGATTGTCGCCGGTTACCTCTTCTTCCTGGCCCCATTCTACTGGCTGTGGAGGGAGCTGTTCGTCGTCTCCGCTGCCACCGGCTGGGAGACTATCCTCATCTTTTCCCAGGTGGCCTTGATAATAGCTATGCGCTGGCTGGTAGATGTGCGTTTAAGAAACTGGCTTATTTCTTCTTTCCTGCACCCGATTGGGTTTGCCTTCCTAGTTCTGACCTGCATCTATGGTATCTCGCTGCGGGTTATCGGCGCTGGCATCCGCTGGAAGAATCGTCTCTACAGTGAAGCATAGGTGACGCTGTGCTCTCCCCTCTCCTTGTCCAGCATCCCCCAGCTTGCTATAATGTAGCCAATCTAGTTTGAGGCTGGCCAAGATGGAAAAGTCCTCGGCACTTTATCACCGAATAGTGGCTAAGTTCGGCACCAGCCTGCTTACCGGCGGCGGCGACCGTCTCGACCGGAAGATAATGTCGAGCCTGGTAGGGCAGATAGGACAGCTGCATAACCAGGGGCGGGAGGTGATTATAGTCTCCTCCGGGGCTATAGCCTCGGGCAGGCATATGCTGGGACTGGCCAAGCAGGTGAAGGGCATTCCCTTCCGGCAGGTGCTGGCTTCGGTGGGACAGCACCGCCTGATGAACCTCTACGAACAGCTTTTCAGCCAGTATAATATCACCGTGGCTCAGGCGTTGCTGGCCAAGACCGACCTCCTCAACCGGGCGGGCTACCTTAATGCCCGCAATACCCTGCTGGCCCTGCTGGAGCTGAAGGTGTTGTGCATCGTCAACGAGAACGACGTGGTGGCGGTGGACGAGATTCAGGAGGCGGTATTCGGCGATAATGATAATCTTTCGGCGATGGTGGCTAATCTGATTGATGCCGACCTACTGCTCCTCCTTACCGATATCGACGGGCTGTATACGGCCGACCCCCACCGCGACCCCGATGCCAGGCTCATTCCCCAGGTGGAGGTGATAGATTCGGAGATTGAGCGCCTGGCGGCGGATACCCCGGGGTGGCTGGGGGCGGGGGGTATGATTACCAAGGTGGGTGCCGCCAAGCTGGCTACATCTTTCGGGGTGACGGTGGTTATCGCCGACGGCAGGGAGAAGGATGTTATTTTAAGGCTGGCGGACGGTGAGTCTATCGGCACCCGTTTCCTACCGTCTGCCAGCAAGCTGGAGAGCCGCCGGCGCTGGATGCTCAGCGGTCTTCCCACCAAGGGCAGGCTGGTGGTGGATTCCGGGGCCGCCCAGGCTTTGAAAAAGGAGAAGCGAAGCCTGCTGGCCGCCGGCATAAAGGATATTGAGGGCAATTTTCAGCGCGGTGACATAGTCAATATCTGTGACCCCGAGGGGGCACGGCTCGGTTGTGGCATCACCAACTACAGCTCGGCAGATATCAAGGTTATCAAGGGAGCGCACTCCGGGAAGATTGCCACTCTTCTCGGTTATGACTACGGTTCGGAGGTGGTGCACCGGAATAACCTGGTAGTGGTCTAGAATAGAAAGCGAGGCTAAAGTTAAGCATGGGCAAACTTGTCGGTATAGGCAAACTTTATGCTCCGGAGGGTGACCAAACCGGAGTCGGTATTAAATACCGCTTCTATGTTGAGTCGGCAGCCGGCTGGCGGGGTGAGCTTATCCTCAGGGAATACCGGCGCTTTAGCGACGGCGATGGCTATGTGATTGAGCTGGAGGATGGGCGCAGAGGCGATTGTTATGTCCGCAGGATGGTCAACCGGGTGATTTCTACCGTTCCCCCCATGTTCAGCTACTATTTCCGGGGGAGCGGGCGATTAGTTAAACCAAAGAAGTAATGACGGGGAGTCCAAGAGGGGTGCAGCCCCTCCCCATTTTATATCTTTTCCCGCCCGCCGCCCTTTTAAGGAAGGGGAGGGAAACAAAAGATAGAGGGGTTTTGTCTCCGAGAGGGTTTTTAAGGTCTCATTTCCCACCCTGACCCACCCTCAAAGGCTGGAGCCTCTGAAACACGGCTCAAGAGGGGGTTCCCCCCCCTCTGGGGGGAAGAGAGTTGTAAGAGAGGTGGAACCTCAGCTCGGCAGGGCGGGCTGGGTGGGAAATAAAACCAAAGGGGCGGGGAGTGGGGTAGACTAAAATCTGGGCAGGTTATTCTTCCCATTTTAAAGGGGGTGAGGCAGAGTGAAATCGGCAATCAAGGAACTGGAAGAAAAGGCTAAAGCGGCCAAGGCGGCTTCGCGCCGCCTGGCTTACCTCTCGACTGAGGTCAAGAACAAAGCTTTACATAATATCTCAAGCGAGCTCTTAGCCAGGCAGAAGGCAATACTGGCGGCTAACCAGATTGACTACCACCAAGCCCATACCTCGGGGATGAACGCCGCCCTGCTGGACAGGCTTATGCTATCCCCGGAACGCCTTAAAGGTATCGCCAACGACGTGCTGGCGGTGGTGGCCTTGCCTGACCCGGTGGGCGAGGTCTTTGATGAGCGCACCATGCCCAACGGCCTGCAATTGAGCCGAAAAAGGGTGCCGCTGGGGGTGATTGGTGCCATCTATGAGAGCCGCCCCAACGTTACCATAGACATCTCCGCCCTCTGCTTAAAATCGGGCAACGCCATTATATTGAGGGGGGGCAAAGAAGCCGTCCACTCCAATAGCGCCCTGGCTAAGGTAGTCCAGGAAGCGGCAACCAAAGCCGGCGTCCCCGATGGCGCCGTGCAGTTCATTGA
>DUEC01000063.1 GCA_011176635.1 Dehalococcoidia bacterium
AGCGCTTATATTTATATCAGCGTCGCCGGCTATCTTGCCCACGGTACCGATGAGCCCGGGGCGGTCCAGGTGGTCGCTGAAGATGAAATAGCCGCCGGTGGGCACGATATCAATCCAGTAATTATTTACCCTGACGATGTGCGATTCGCCGTGTATCACCGTGCCGGCGGTGATGGTCGTCCCGGCGCTGGTGGTAACCTCCAGGGTGATGAGGCTGGTGTAGTTCTCGCAGGAAGACTCCTTCTGCTCGACGACATTGAGACCGCGCCGGCTGGCCAGTATATTGGCGTTGACCAGGTTGACCCGCTCCTCGCTTATCCCCTCCAGCAGCCCCCCCAGGGCGGCTGCCTTGAGTACGTTGGTATCATAGTTGGAAATCTCGCCTTCGTATTGAATCTGGATGGTGTTGGTCTGCCCCTCGGCCAGCTGGCTGGCCAGCCTGCCCAGGGTGGTGGCAACCTGGATAAAGGGCGCCAATGCCGATAGCGTTTCCACCGGGATAAAGGGGGCGTTGACCGGATAGCGGGGCGGTCTCCCCTCGAATATCTCAACGACCTGCTCGGCGACATCAATAGCGGCCATGGCCTGAGCCTCGGTGGTGGAAGCCCCCAGGTGGGGGGTAACGATGATTTTGTCCTCTCCAAAGAGGACGCTCTCGGTGACGGGCTCGGTGGGAAAGACATCGATAGCCGCCCCGGCCACCCTTTCCTCTTTGACCGCCGAAGCCAGCGCCTCCTCGTCAATTAGACCGCCGCGGGCGGTATTGATGATGCGGACGGTGGGCTTGACCGAAGCCAGCTCTTTAGCCCCGATTAGTCCCTTGGTTTGCGGGGTCATCGGCATATGCAGGGTGATGAAGTCCGCCTCTTTGAGCAGCTGTTTTAAGGGGACGAGCTCTACCTGCAGGTTGCGGGCGTGGTCGTCGGAGATGAAGGGGTCGTTGGCGATGAGCTTCATCTGCAGCCCCCGGGCGCGCCGGGCGACCTCGGAGCCGACATTGCCCAGGCCGATGATGCCCAGGGTCTTGCCCCTTACCTCGGTGCCCATAAAATCGGACCGCCGCCAGGCCCCCGATTTGAGCACGGCGTTAGCCTGAGGGATGTGCCGCGCCAGGGAGAGCATGAGGGCAATGGTGTGCTCGGCGGCGGAGATGGTGTTGCCGGTGGGGGCGTTGACCACCACTATGCCCCGCTGGGTTGCCTCTTTGACGTCGATATTGTCGACGCCGACGCCGGCCCGGGCGATGACCTGCAGCTTTTTGCCGGCCTGAATGACCTTGTCGGTGACCTTGGTCTGGCTGCGTACTATCAGGGCTTCGTAGTCGCCGATGATGGCTATTAGTTCCTCCGCTTTGAGCCCGGTCTTGACATCCACCTCGGCGTGGCGGCGCAGAATGTCTATGCCCTCATCGGCAAGCGGGTCGGCGATTAGGACCTTCATTTTACTCTCTCCTTTTAGCCACCCTTAAATCCAGCCCTGGGTAATACCTTCTTTAAGGCCGATATTACGATTTCAATGTCCTTTTCGGTCACCCAGCCCAGGTGGCCGAGGCGGAATATCTTGCCGTCAAGTTTCTGCTGTCCGCCGGCAATGACGACATGCTCTTCCTCTCTCATAATCTTGAGCATCTTCTTGGTATCCAGCCCTTCTGAAGCGGCTACCGAGGTAACCGTGTTGGAGGCGTGGCTTGCCTCGGCGAAGAGGGGCAGGCCCAGCGATTTTATGCCCTCTCGGGCGGCTTGAGCCACCCGGGCGTGGCGGGCGAAGATATTGGTCAAGCCCTCTTTGAGCATCATCTTGAGGGAAATTTCCAGGCCGTATACCACGCTGACCGCCGGCGTCCAGGGAGTCTGTCCCCTCTCCAGGTAGCTCTTAGCCTTGCCGAAGTCCCAGTAAAAGCGGGGCATGGTGGCTTCGGCGAAGGCCTGCCAGCCTTTCTGGCTGATGCTGACCATAGCCAGCCCCGGGGGAACCATCCACCCCTTCTGCGAGCCGGTAATGGCTATGTCTATGTTCCAGTCGTCCACGGGCAGGTCGATTGAGCCCAGGCTGCTGATGGCGTCGACCACCAGCAGTTTATCGGCTTCCTTGACCACAGCGCTTATCGCCTTGAGGTCGTTGGTGACGCCGGTGGAGGTCTCGTTGTGGGTGACCAGCACCGTTTTTATTCCCGGTTCGGCTTTGAGCGCCTTAGCCACCTCATCGGGGTCGGCCGCCTGGCCCCATTCAAAGCTTAAGGGGGTTACCTCGGCGCCGAACTTCTTGGCGATGGCGCCAAAGCGGTCGCCGAAGACGCCGATAGATACCGATAGCACCTTGTCACCGGAGGACATGGTGTTGACGACGCCGGCCTCCAATCCGCCAGTGCCGGAGCCGGTGAGCAGGAAAACATCGTTTTTGGTCTGGAAGAGCTTCTGTAGGTCGGTTATTACGCTTCCCTGAATTTGCTGGAATTCGGGACTGCGATGATTTATCATCTGCCGGTTTATCGTTTTGAGTACTTCATCGGGCAGGGGGGTGGGTCCGGGGACGCGCAGGTTATCCATGTCTTCTCCTTTATTCTAGTTTAATCTTCTATTATCACCTTGGCAAAGCGGCGCTTGCGCATTCTAATCAGCACTAAGTAGACTTAATATAACGTCGCTTACCTACTCTTATGATAGTATCTTTAGGAAAAGTGAAATTCAAATCAGTGACTCTTTTGCCATCTAGATATACAGCACCCTGTTCAATGAGACGCCTGGCCTCGCTCCGGCTTTTTGCAAGGTGGTTTTTCACAAGGTAATCTTGAAGAGTGCCAACTGACTTGGTGCCAAGGCTTATATCAGCGGGCACCTCTTTCCTCTGCACCGTTCTCTCAAAGTGCCCCTCGGCTTCGGTAGCTGCCTTCTGGTCGTAGAGCTGGGCGATAATTTCCCTGGCCAGGCGCTTTTTAAGCTCCATAGGGTTGATATTATTGTTCTCCAGCCCCTTTTTGAACCCGGCCAGCTCGTCATCGGGGACATCGGTTATCAGTTCAAGGTAGTTCAGGAGAAGGCTATCGGGGATGGACATTACCTTGCCGTATATCGTATCGGGCGACTCGGTGACGCCGATATAGTTGCCCAGGCTTTTGCTCATCTTCTGGCTGCCATCGGTGCCGACCAGCATAGGGACCATAAAGCACTGCTGTGGAGTCTGTCCCATCATCGACTGGAGCTCCCTGCCCACCAGGAAGTTGAACTTCTGGTCGGTGCCGCCGAATTCGACATCGGCTTCGATAGCCACCGAGTCGTAAGCCTGGAGCAGGGGATAGAGCAGCTCGGTGAGGGCGATGGGACGCTCGGCTTTATAGCGGGCGCTGAAGTCATCCCGGGCCAGAAACTGGGCCACGGTGAACTTGCTGGTGAGCTGGATGACCTCGGTGAGGGTGAATTTGCCGAACCACTCGCTCTGCCACCTGATTTCGGTCTTTTCTTTGTCCACTATCTTGAAGAACTGCTGCATGTAGGTCTCGGCGTTAGCCTTGACCTGCTCTATGGTCAGCATGGGCCGGGTGGCTGACATGCCGCTGGGGTCGCCAATCTGGGCGGTCCAGTCGGCGACGATGAGGACAATCTGGTGCCCCAACTCCTGGAACTGGCGTAGCTTTCTCAGCGCCACCATATGCCCCAGGTGGATATCGGGGAAGCTGGGGTCGAAGCCCTCCTTCAGGCGCAGTTTTTTGCCTGAGCGCAGCAACTGCGCCATCTCTTCTTCGATGATGATTTCGGCTACCCCTCGCTTGAGTAAATAGCTTATATCCTGGCTGGACATGGCTTAGTTGTCACCTCGGCTCTTTAGTATCGCTGTCCCCCTTTTTACGTCTTTGGCTATCTGTTTTTTTAGTTGCTCCGGGGAGTCGAATTTTATCTCGCCGCGGAGGTGTTCAATGATATCAACGGCTAGCTCCTTCCCGTAGAGGTCGCCCTGGTAGTCAAGCAGATAGGACTCAACCAGACGCTGGCTTTCGCCGAAGGTGGGGCGCTGGCCGATACTGGTCATTGCCGCGTAGGTATGGTTGTTAATGTGGGCCTGGCTGACATAGACGCCCTCGGCGGGAAGGGCCTGATGCGGGCTTATTTCAAGGTTGGCGGTGGGGAAGCCCAGCCCGGCGCCTCGCTTGGCCCCGCTAATTACCTTCCCCTGGAGTCGGAAAGGGCGCCCGATAAGGTTCTGCACCCGTTCCACATCGCCCTCGGCTAGTGCCTTCCTGATGGTGGTGCTGCTTACCACCTGGCCCTTTATCGTTACCGGCGGCACCACGGTTAGGCTGAAGCCCATTTCCCTCCCCAGTCGGCGCAGGGCAGCGGTATCGCCTTGCCGGTTTTGGCCTAGAGCGAAGTCGGGGCCGATTACCAGCCCCCGCATTCTCAAGTGTTCTTGGAGTTTTTCCAGGAACTGCCGGGGCTTTAAATTAGCTAATTCCGGGGTAAAGGATAGGGCGATAACCTCATCGACGCCTTCTTTTTTTAGCAGTTCTATTCTCCGGTCGAGGCTGGTCAGGAAGGGCAGCCTGGTCTTGGGTGACAGCACCTCCTGGGGGTGCTGTTGGAAGGTTACCACGCCGCTGGAATAGCCCTGCTCCCGGGCAAGCTCGGTCAGCCTGGCAATCAGCTGTCTATGACCGAGGTGAACGCCGTCAAAAACGCCGATGGTCAGCAACATGTCCTTTTTGGGTGAAAATTGGGCTAGTTCCGCCGCTAACGACATAGCTCTTTATACTAGCATAACCCTATCTGAGCGTCAACAATTTTAGCTGGGGCGTAGCCTGGCTGTTTTGTGATATACTTAAAGCCAGGCCAGCGTAGCTCAGGGGTAGAGCAGCGGTTTCGTAAACCGCCGGTCGTCAGTTCGAATCTGACCGCTGGCTCTTTAGCTCAAGAAGGGAAGTGTTTTATGGTCAAGGCTGTCTTTTTTGACCTCCACAATACCCTGGCTGGCTACGACCCGCCCCGGGAGGTAACTCAATCACGGTTGCTCAAAGAATTCGGCATTGAGATGAGCCCGGAGTCTTTAGTCCGCCCGATAATGACCGCCGACGATTTTCTCTACCGGGAGCATGCCCGCCACTCGCTGGCCAAGCGCTCTCAAGAGGAGAAGATGGCCCTCTATAGCCAATATCACGGCATCATCCTTAAGGAAGCGGGAATAGAGGCGTCGCCGGAGCTCATTACCGGTATCTTAAAGAAGTGGATGAGCACCGAGCTGAAGATGGCCCTCTTCGATGACGTGGTTCCCACCTTGACCCAGCTAAAGGAGCGGGGGCTGGTCCTGGGGCTCATCTCCAACGAGGACCGCGATATAACCCCCCTCTGCAAGGAGCTGGGGCTCCTGGACTGGCTTCAGGTGGTGATGACCTCACGGGAGGCCGGTTTCAGCAAGCCCCACCCGGAGATATTCCAGGTAACGGCCAAAAAAGTGGGGTTAAAGCCCTCAGAGGCGCTCTATGTCGGCGACCAGTACGAGTTCGATGTCGTCGGGGCTAACGATGCCGGCATGCTGGGTATTCTCTTAGACCGCCGGGGCTTCAACGAGGATATCACCGATTGCCCCCGCATCGTCAGCCTCAGCGAAGTGGCGCAGTACCTCTAGACATTGAAGAGGAAGGTAATCACGTCCCCGTCCTGGACCGGGTAACCCTTGCCCTCCAGCCGTAGGAGCCCTTTCTTGTGGGCCTCGGCCAGACTACCGCACTTCACCAGGTCCTGGTAGCTGATTACCTCGGCCCGGATAAAACCCCTTTCCATATCGGAGTGGATTTTGCCGGCCGCCTTGAGGGCGCTGGCGTTTTGGGCAATAGACCAGGCTTTGACCTCGTCTGAAGCAGTAGTGAAGAAAGTAACTAAGCCCAGTAGCTCGTAGGATAGCTGGATAATTCGGTCGAGCCCGGATGAGGTGATGCCGAACTCGGCGCGGAAACCCTTGGCCGCCTCATCGTCCAGCTGGGTCAGCTCCATCTCCAGCTCGCCGCAGAGGCTCATAACCGCCGACTTGGCCCGCCGATAGCGTGAGTTGAGCTCTTTTTCCAGAGACCCTGCCTGGGCTACCTGTTTCTCGCCGATGTTGACCAGGATTAGCAGGGGCTTGGCGGTGAGGAACTGGTAGTTGGCTATGATTTTGGTCTGGTCGGCGGTTAGCGTCAGCTCCCTGATGGGCTTCTCTTTTTCCAGCTCGGCCTTGAGCCGGTTAAGCAGTTCCTGCTCCCGGAGCAGGCCCTGGCGCTCAGCCGGCTTGGCCCCCTTTAGAGACGTTTCTATTCTCTCCAGCCTTCGGGAAATAATGCCCAGGTCATAGAAGGCAAGCTCCAGGTCGACGGTGGCAATGTCTCTTTCGGCGTCGATACTGCCTTCGATGTGGGGGATGGTTTCATCGGGGAAGGCGCGGACAACGTTGATGAGGGCTTCGGTATCGCTGAGCTGGCTGAGCATGGGGCCGCTTATCGCCCGGTCTCCCTCTCCCCCCTTGACCGAAGCCCCGATATCGATGTATCTTACCTCGGCCGGGACTACCTTCCTGGGATGTAGCATATCGGCCAGCGTCTCCAGGCGCGGCTCCGGCACCTTGGCTATGCCGATGTGGGGGGTCGGACTCTTGGTATCGGCTTTGCCTCTGGTTAAGGCGTTGAAGATGGTGGTCTTGCCGCTCTGCGGCAGTCCAATGATGCCGATGTCAATGCTCATTGACCTAACCCGCTTGCTTTAATCTTAAAGCCAGGCTATTCGGCGATTGACTTTATTATTTTCTGGGCTTGCTTGAGGGCGAGCTCCCTTTCCTTAACGGTCAACTGGTCGTTGGCCGCCAGGTCAAGCACGGTAAGGAGGGCTTCCTGGGAGCGGATATTGCCCAGCTGCTCGATAGCCTTAATCCTCAAATCAGCGGCAAAGCTCAGGTCGGTGGCAATAGCTGATAGCTTCTTTAACTCTTCGGGGCGTTCGTTCATTTCACTCTCCTCTCAAAGTCTCTGCGTCGCCATCCGGATGGATGTTATAGACAGTCCCTATTTTACTATTAGTATCGTCATTATTCAATAGAGATTATTTTGGCTCCGGTGTGCTAAAATGGTAAGACCGATAAAGTTCAGGGGCTTACTTTGCTGTATATACTATGGGGCGAGGACGATTTCTCCATAACCAGGACGCTTGAGGAAATAAAGCAAGGTCTGGGCGACCGGGCTCTTCTGGCGACCAATACCGTTACCTTCGATGGCCAGCAGTTGACCCTGGACCAGCTAAAGGCTGTCTGCGAGACAGCGCCCTTTCTGGCCGAGAAACGCCTGGTTATTATCCAGGGGCTTCTGGGGCGCTTTGAGAACAGGGGCAGGGCCCGCCGGCAGAAAAAAACGCCTTCTGCCAATGAAGCCGAAGGGGAATACAAAGCGCTGGCCGCTTACTTGACCAGCGTACCCGAGAGCACGGTTCTGGTGCTGACCGACGGCAGGATAAAGGGCACTAACCCTCTGCTCAAACAGCTTTCCGCTAAGGCGCAGGTGAGGACTTTCCCCATGCTGAGGGAGGACAGACTGCGCCAGTGGATTAAGCGAGAGGCGGCCGAGCAGGGCGCCACCATATCCCCCCAGGCGGTGGACTTGCTGGCTAAACTGGTGGGGGGCAACCTCTGGACTATGAGCGGCGAGATAAACAAGCTGGCCCTGTTCGCCGCCGGCCGGCGCATTGAGGAAGAGGATATCAAGGCGGTGGTCAGCTCGGCCCAGGAGGCTAATGTCTTCGCCATGGTTGATGCCATTCTTGAATTTAAAGCCGGCACTGCCGAGCTTTTACTGGAGCAGTTGTTAAGTAGGGGGGCTTCCTCGGCCTATCTTCTGGCGATGCTTTCGCGGCAGGTTCGGCTCATCGTTCAGACTAAGGAGCTGAGGCGGCAGAGGAAACCTGAGGTGGAGATTCAGAGCAAGCTGGGCTTGGCCCCGTTTCCCCTGCGCAAGACGCTGGAGCAGGCGCAGAGGTATCCCCTGGAACGGCTCAAAGCGGTCTACCGCAAGCTCTTAGAGGCCGACCTGGCTATCAAGACCGGCAAGTTCGAGGGCGGGCTGGCGCTCAACCTGCTCATCGCTGAGCTGTGCCCTCAACCCCGGTAGAGAATTCCCTTTCATTGACAGCCATTGCCTGTTAAACTAAAATCGTAAGAAATGATGACCAGCGACCAAGTCCGCCAAGCTTTTTTGCACTTCTTTGAGGAAAAAGGCCATAAAGTCATTGCCAGCTCCTCTTTGATACCCCGCAGCGACCCCACGTTATTGCTTACCAGCGCCGGCATGGTGCCCTTCAAGCCTTATTTTTTGGGAGAAGAGGTCCCGCCCAGCCCACGCCTGGCGTCCTGCCAGAAGTGCTTCCGCACCACCGATATCGAGTCGGTGGGCGATGCCGGCCACCTCACCTTTTTTGAGATGCTGGGCAACTTCAGCGTCGGCGACTATTTCAAAAAAGAAGCCATCGCCTGGGCCTGGGAGTTCGTTACCCAGCGCCTTAAACTCTCCCCGGAGCGCCTGTGGATAACCATCTTCCTTGACGACGACGAGCCCTTCGGCTACTGGAGGGAGGTAGGCGTCCCCGAGGAGAGAATCTTGAGGTTTGGCGAGGAGGACAACTTCTGGGGGCCGGCCGGCGATTCCGGACCCTGCGGGCCCTGCAGTGAAATCCACTATGACTTTGGCGAAGAGGTCGGCTGTGGCAAGCCTTCCTGCCGTCCCAACTGCGACTGCGGGCGCTTTTCCGAAATCTGGAACCTGGTCTTCACCCAGTACAACCAGGATATCAAGGGCAAGCGCACTCCGCTGCCCAAACCTAATATCGATACCGGCATGGGGCTGGAGAGGACAGTAGCCGCGGTCAATAATAAGCCGTCGGTCTATGAGACTGACCTCTTTGTCCCGCTGATACAAAAGATATCCGCTTTAGCCGGCAGGAAATACGGCAAGGATGATGAAACCGATAACGCCATGCGGGTAATAGCCGAGCACAGCCGGGGAATTGCCTTTCTCATTGCCGATGGGGTAATTCCGGATAGGGCTGAGCGGGGTTCTGTTCTTCGACGGCTGCTACGACGGGCTCAATATCATGGTGAAACCTTGGCGCCCAATAAGCCCTTTCTAACCGAAGTGGCTAAGGCAACCATTGAATTAATGGGCCATGTTTACCCCGAGCTGAAGCAGCGGCGTAGCTTTATGTTGGAGTTAATTGAAAAGGAAGTAGCCGGGTTTGCCGAGACGTTGAACACAGGGCTTGAACTGCTAAACGGGGTTATGGAAAAAGCCGGCGGCAAAGGTAAGAAAGAAATCTCGGGAGCAGATGCCTTTCGGTTACATGATACCTTTGGCTTCCAAATTGAGCTTACGCAGGAGATTGCCGCTGACCGTGGCTTTTCCGTGGACTTAAAGGGTTTCGAGCGTGAGATGGAGAAGCAGAAGGAGAGAGCAAGAGCTGCCCAGCCTTTTGAAGCGATTCCGACTGGGGTTCCAGGACATCTTACGCTTCAGCCAGCCCCTAAAATTCACTTCACTGGTTATGATGATTTTGAATGTAAAACAACTATTGTTGATATCTGGGTTGGCTCTAGACCCACAGATTATAAACGCAAAAAAACATTACAGGAAGGTCAGGAGGCAAGCGTCATATTAGAAACTACCCCCTTCTATGCCGAGATGGGGGGGCAAGTAGGGGATACTGGATACATACAGAGCCCATCAGGCAAATTTTTAGTTACAAATACCATGAGTATCCCACCATATTTCTATGTTCACCAGGGTAAGGTTGTTGAGGGCAGTCTCAGCGCCGGCGATGAGGTCGAGGCAATAGTTGATGAAGAGCGGCGGTTGGATATCGCCCGCAATCATACTGCCACCCACCTTCTCCAGTTTGCCCTCCGTCAGGTGTTGGGTGAGGATGTTTGGCAGCGAGGCTCGCTGGTGATGGCAGAGCGATTTAGCTTCGATTTTTCTTACTTGAAGGCATTGACCAAAAAGCAGATTGCCGATGTCAACGCTATCGTCAACGAGAAAATACGACAGAACCTGAAGGTAGAGGCTGAGGAGATACCATATGAAAAGGCTAAAGAAGAGGGAGCTATCGCTCTGTTTGATGAGAAGTATGGAGATGTAGTTAGGGTTGTAAGGATTGGCAAACCCAGAGTCAGCGCCGAGCTTTGCGGCGGCACCCATGTCTCCGCCACCGGTGAGATAGGTTTATTTCACATTATCTCCGAGGGCAGTATCGGCGCCGGGCTAAGGCGCATTGAGGCCGTTACCGGGCGGGGGGCGGAGAAGTATTTTGGGGAGCGTGTTTCGGACTCGGAGCAAAAGGCGTCCAGCCTGGTTGGCGAGCTGGAGCGGGAGAGAAAACAAAGGCGATCCCTGGAGAGGGAACTGGCCAGGAAAACCGCCGAGTCCTTAATCCCCCAGGCCGAGGTCATCAAAGGGGTAACCGTTCTGGTGGCTAAAATCCCTTCTTCACGGCTGGAGATTTTAAGAGAGATGAGCGATTTGCTCCGCGATAGGCTCAAGAGCGCTATCGTCGTTCTGGGCACCGTCTATGAGGATAAACCGGCTTTTCTGGCCGCGGTAACCCCGGATTTGGTCAAGAAGGGCTACGATGCCGGCAAGATAGTCAAGCAGGTTGCCGGGGTGACTGGCGGCGGTGGCGGGGGCAAGCCGGGCCTGGCCCAGGCGGGGGGTAGGGACAAGGAAAAGCTGGGCGAAGCCCTCAAGTTGGTAAAGAGCTTAGTATAATGCGTAGCCTGGGGCTTGATATTGGGGACAGAAGGATTGGGGTGGCCTTAAGCGACCCCGAGGGCATACTGGCCAGCCCCCTGGCTGTTATCAACCGCCGCAACGAGAGCCTTGATATAGAGGCTATTACCGAGATTATCCGCCAACATCAGGTAGGGCAGGTCGTTGTCGGGCTGCCGCTCTCCATGGACGGCAGCCTGGGCCAGCAGGCGGAAAAGGTCAAGGATTTTACCCGGAAGCTGGGTGAGCATACCCAGGTCCCCCTGGAGTACCGGGATGAGCGCTTGACCACGGTAATGGCTGAGCACCTGAAGCGGGCGGCTGGCGGCAAAAAGAAGGGGGAAAAAACCAGGTACGATGCTCAGGCGGCGGCTATCATCCTGCAGGGCTACCTTGATGAAAAACACAAGCCAGAGTTGACATAAATGGACTTTAATTTTAGCGAGCAGGAAAAGATGCTGCAGAAGATGGCAAGGGATTTTGCCATCAAGTCGGTCAGGCCGCTGGCGGCTGAGATTGACTCCAGCGGGCAGTTTCCCTCGGCTCTGGCTAAGGAAATAGGCAAAAGGGGATACCAGGGTTTACCTTATCCCGCCCAATGCGGGGGAAGTGGGGTCGGTTATCTGGGCTACGCCCTGGTGCTGGAACAGCTCTGCCAGGCATCGATGACAGTCGGCGCCATTATGGCCATAAATACCGTGCCCCAGGAGGCGATATTCCGCTTCGGCAGTGAGCAGCAAAAACAGGCTTTCCTGTCTCCCCTAGCTAGGGGTGAGCTACTGGGTGGAATCGCCTTTACCGAAGCCGAGACCGGCTCCGACCCTAAAGACATCACCGCCGCGTCAAAGAAAAACGGTGACGGCTATGTCATCACCGGGCAGAAGCAGTTCGTGGCCCTGGCGCCGGTGGCTGACTTGCTCCTGGTCTTCGCCAGGGGGGAGGGAAAGGGGTTGAACGCCTTTATCATCGATACCTCCTCTGACGGCTATAATGTCCGCGAGCCCTGCCAAACCATGGGGCTAAGGGGGCTGGGCACCTCGGTGGTCTATCTCGACGAGGTCTATGTTCCCTGGCAGAACCTGATTGGCAAGGAAGGGCAGGGCTTTGAAATCCTGCTCGAGGCGATATCTCTGGGGCGGTTGGGGGTGGCGGTGGAGGGGATAGCCGTCGCCCAGGCGGCGCTGGAGTTTTCCTTAGGCTATGCCCGCCAGCGGAAGGCTTCGGGCAGACCGATTGCCCAGCTGCCGACTATTCAATGGCACCTGGCGGAGATGGCCAGCCGCATAGAAGCGGGACGGTGGTTGGTATACCGCACCGCCTTCCTCCGCGACCAGGGGCTGGATATCAAGTACGAATCATCGGTAGCCAAGCTCTTCGCCTCGCAGGTAGCGGTCGAGGTCACCCGTATGGCGATGCAGGTCGGCGGCTCATACGGCACCATGAAGACTATGGAGGTAGAACGGCTTTACCGCGATGCCAAGATGACCGAGATATATGTCGGCGTCTCCGAGATACAGCGCAATATTATCGCCGAGCATTTGATAGAGTAGTGTCTAGCTTTCGTCTAATAAAGACCTGTCCCCGGAGCCAGGCCCGCGCCGGAGAATTGACGACTCGGCACGGGGCGGTAGCCACGCCGGTTTTTCTGCCCGTGGGCAGCCAGGGAGCGGTCAAGACGCTGACCCCGGAGGAGGTCAAAGCCCTGGGCATGAATATGGTGTTGGCTAACACCTATCATCTTTACTTAAGACCGGGCATCAGCGTCATCAAGAAGGCGGGCGGTTTACATAAGTTCATGGGTTGGGAAGGGGCTATCCTCACCGACAGCGGCGGCTATCAGGTGTTCAGCCTGGCCCCCTTGAGGCGGGTGAGCGATGAAGGGGTTAACTTTCGCTCCCACATTGATGGCAGCCAGCATCACCTTAGCCCGGAGCTGGTTATCCGCCATCAGGAGGCCCTCGGCGCCGACATTATCATGGCCCTGGACGAGTGCCCGGCACACGACGATAGCCCGGATAAGGTGAAAAGGGCAGCGGAGAGGACGCATAAGTGGGCGGAACGGTGCCGGAAGGCGCAAAAGCGCCGCGACCAGGCGCTATACGCTATCGTGCAGGGCGGCGTCATCCCCGAGCTTCGGCGGCAATCGGCGGAGTACCTGGCTTCGCTGGACTTCCCCGGTTATGCTATCGGCGGCTTGAGCATCGGCGAGCCCAAGGAGGTAACCCTGTCCATGGTTGAAGAGACGGTGGCTTTTTTGCCGGAGGATAAGCCGCGCTATCTTATGGGGGTAGGCTCTCCCGAGGACATCGTCGAGGCGGTAGCCAGGGGGTGTGATATCTTTGACAGCGCCCTGCCCACCCGCGTCGCCCGAAACGGCGCCCTCTTTACCTGGCAGGGGAGGCGGAACATAAGTAATGCTGTCTATAGCCGGATGGAACAGCCCGTTGTTGCCGACTGCGACTGCTATACCTGTCGTAATTTCTCGGCGGCTTATCTCCACCACCTGTTCAATTGCGGAGAGCTGTTGGCCTACAGGCTGGCCACTATTCATAACCTGAGTTTTATCGGCCAATTAATGACTAAAATAAAAAGTGCCATTCTTGATGGCACCTTCCCCTCTTTTAAGGATAAATTCCTGGCTGGTTACCGCTCCACCGATGAGCGGGTACGGCTCAGCCAGAAGCGGAAGTGGCTGGAGAAAAGAAACCTGGGTAGCTGATTAAACGCTGGTTATATCCTAGCCAACCGGGTCAACCCTCACCCCTTTGGAGATAGCCCAGGCAATTCCGGCTTCAATATCCTTGGCTTCCCCCACCAGCTCCAGCTCTATCCAGCCTTTATCCTCGGTGGCGTCAGCCCGGTGGATATTGGTCGCCAGGTTGAACTGCTGACCCAGAGTGTAAATAATCGGCTCAGAGCTTACCTCCGGGGCGTAGGTAAGCATTACCCGTCTTTTGGCCATTTCTCCTCCCTTTTCACTATCAGTGAGCGTTACCGCAACTGCATACTACAATATCTACGCTCTCACTGGCTTGGCCGCCTCTGCCGTCGGTTGCGGTAACCATAATAGTATAGCTTCCGTAGGCATTGGGCGCCACCCAGGTGACGGTATCGCCCTCTCCGATTATGTTGCCGGCGGACGCAAACCAGATGTAGCTCAGGTTATCTTCGTCCGGGTCGTAGGCATCGCAGGTGATAGGGGTGTTTGAAGCCGGTTTTAGGTAACTCCACTCTGCCGTCAGACTCTCAATAACCGGCAACTGGTTGGTGACGGCTACATTTATGGTTATCTGTTCCGTTGCCACGCCGTCTTTGCCATCGCTGACCTCGACGGTGACGATGTAGCTGCCGGTTGCCGCTGGCGCCGTCCAGGTAGCCGTGGGGCCTTCCCCCGAAATATCGCCGCCATTAGCCGACCAGCTATAGCTCAGTTCGTCTTCGTCGGGGTCGGAGGCGGTGCATTCAATATTGCAGCTGGCTAGCGGTAAAAGCTCCTCCTGGTCGGCGGTGAGGCTGGAGATGACCGGCATTTGATTCTCCGGCGGTTGATTGTCCACGGGGCAGCCGCCGATAAGAAGCACAGCGATGAGCAGGAAGATTAAACCGGTCAGCCGCTTTAGCCGAGTGGAAACAGGCTTCATCGTTTCTTTCCCCCTTTCTTCTCTTTGCTAAACCACCACCTGAAGGTTAGAAAACCGAACGGGTTGACTAGTATTATTATTACGGCGAAGAGAAAAAGCACAATGTCCAGTGTCAGGGCTTGTAGCGGGGTCGTGTTACCGAAAAGCTTTTCAAATATCCCCCAACAGCCGCAGCTACCAAATCCCAGGCCATGGCTTATTGCCCAGATATTACTGGCCATAAAGCCGGCAATAAGCGGCAGGCTGAGGATAGCGGCTATTCTGGGGAATATGCCCAGGAGCAGGGCTAGCCCCAGGACTACTTCAATCCAGGGAAGAATATCGGAGATAAAAAAAGCTACGGCCGGTGTCCAGAAAGAGCCAAGGAGGGCATCAATGAATTCTGTTTGCCCGGGGAAGGCGCCGAATTCACCTAGACCCGGCAGTTTACCAATACCGGCTACAAGTAACATCAGCCCCAGCAATAGGCAGGGGACTATGACTATTAATATCCTTTGCCGTCTGGTTTTTAACTGTGGTTTTGGAATGCCCATTAGAGCTATCTTTACCTGCCCTTTTCCTGGTTTAAAGCGTACTCTTCATCGGCTGTTTTAGCCGGGATTGAGCGGATTTTCACCTCGCCCCACAGCCCCATTTTATCACCCTGAATGATTACCGCGCCATTCAGGCCGCCAATATTCCGGGCGAACTCAATCCCGCCGTCTATATCTTCGGGTCGGTTAATCATATTGGCGATGGCGGTAGCGGCGGCATCGGCCAGAACGGCTGACCTGGAGAGCGCAATCACGGCATCGGCCCGGCCGTAGCTCAAGGAATGCCCCACCGTTCCCGAAGAGGTACAGATGCCCATCGGCGTCTCTCCACCCTTGATTTCGAGCGCTATATTGCCGGTCAAGGGCGACTTGCCGGCGTAAATGCCTATCAGCCTGTCCTGCCGGCTCTTCAGGTAGATATCGCCCCCGTTTTCTACGATAACCTCCGGGGAGGAGTCAAGTAGCTGAGCGCCGACAAACTCGGCTATAGCCCCGGCCACCGAAGCCATGGGTCCGACTCCCGCCTTCCTGGCCGCTTCGGCCATCTCGGTGACGATTTGAGGGGCGTCGTCTCCGGCGGCAACCGGCTCCAGGGAGGTGAGAAATGACGGGTGCCTTTCAATGTAGCCTTCCAGCAGCTGGCGGTACTTCAGCACCAGCTTGAGGGCTTTCCGCTTCAGGTTGGAGTGGGCGCGGATGTATAAATCGGTCTCCTTGACGGCTACCTTGAAGGAGACTAGGTCTTTATCTTTTACCCAGTGGCGATAGGTTCTCGGCTGATACATGGACTAGAAGTGCACCTCCATAGCTCGCGGTGGGCAGGCCTTGATACACAGTCCGCAAGCCACGCATTTTTCATTATAAAAGTTGACCCGCCTGGTTACGGGCTCAAGCTCAAAGGCGTCGGAGGGGCACATGGTGATACAGGCACCGCAGTGGGTGCACCTCTCCTCATTGCGGAGAACGTCCTGGCTGAGCGATTGTATTTTCACCCCGGTCTCAGTCAGATACCTGATGCCTTTATCGTAGGCTTCCTGTTCCCCGCTAAGTTCCAATACCAGCAGCCCTTCCTCTTCGGGGGTAACCAGGGCTTTCAAGATATTGAATTCAAGGTCGTAGTCCTTAATCAGCCGGGCTACTATGGGACGGTCAACCAGCCGCTTGGGAAAGTGCAGGACTATTCTCTTGGAAACAGTCATTTTGTCTCCTTATCTTGGCTCTTCTATAGGTCGTTCTTTAAGTGGCTTAACAGTTATTCCCGATTCTACCCCGGGCAGGGGCGCTACCGGCTCGGTTAGCTGGAATTTTCCCTTTGTTATCCATTCCTTCAGCGTGTTGGCAATCTCCAGCGCCCTTGGGTAGCTGGACAGGGAAGCGGTGGGCACCTCCTTGCCCTTGAGTTTTATCTTCCCCGTCTTTAGCTGGGCATAGCTTACTTCGTCCAGGATGTCTGGTTTCAGGTTAGGGTAGGCTTCGGCATAGTCGACAACGGCCGAAAAAATCTCGGCGTCGGTTACTGTAGTGTAGCCCAGGATTTCCTCCGAGAGTATGGGGATGGCTACGCCGACGCCTACGGTCAGAGTGCAGCCGTAGCCCAGCATACTGGTTCCCACCAGCCATCTGGGGCTCATCTGCTTTAAGTCGCCGATAAGGCACAAAGCCCCCGCCTCCCGCTTGGGGACTCCCTTTTCGGTGCGGGGCACGTCGGGATTGTGCTGGGTGCCGTGCCAGGCGACAAAGCCGATGCCGCCCCCCAGGAAGACCCTGGTGCCGATGCCGATGGTCTTGTAATAGGGGTCATTAAGCAGGGGAGAGAGCTGGCCGGCGCTGCAATAGTTTATATTGCCCAGCTTTGCCCTCAGCACCCCCAGATAGGTATAGATTGTCTTATCCGAGTTATTGGCCGCCACGTTATAGTTCTGGTAGGCATTTCTGATGTTAAACAGCACCGCATCATTGAGGTCTTTGATATTAATCCAGGTTTCTAGTTTTTTCCTGGGGTAGCAGTCGGTGCCGTAGGCGGTTGCCTCCAGTCTGACATCCTTGCCGGCAACAAGCTCCTCAATGACATGCCCGCCCCCGTAATTGAACTCGCCGGGGAATACCTTGTTTCTGGGGTCGTCATCGGGGAGGGCGTTAGCCCCGATAAAGAGGTCTGCCGCCGCTAATCCGGTGTAAGCCGGGACATCATTGAGGTAGGCACGCCCGCCGCCGAGCTTGATTCTGGGCTTGGCGTGCCCGATATTAAAGTAGGCGCCGGAGGAGCACATTGGGCCGAAGGTGCCGGTGGTAACCACGTCCACTTCCTGGGCCGCCTTCTTGACGCCCTTATCCCGGGCAAGCTCTATTATCTCCTCGGCAGTGACTACTACCGCTTTGCCTTGGCTTATCTTTTCGTTTATCTCGTCAATCGTTTTGCTCATGTTTTAACCTCCTATGATAGTAGTATTTATACTCTGTACTGTCAACTTAAAGCGTGCTAAAAACAAAAAGCCCAAGAGGTTAGAGCCTTCTTGGGCTTGGTTTAAGCTCTCTGGTCAGTTTGGGGAAATCAGGTTGGCATTGTCCCCGAACTGGCGGCACGCCAAGCCCAGGGCATCATCATCGGAGAAGCCCCCCTATTGAAGCTAAGCTGTCCCTTCCAGTTCGGCACTAGGTTACTCCTTTATCTGCCAGTTTTTAGGATTGGTAGCATTGTATAGTATCTGTGGGTGGTTGTCAAGTATCAGGCTTATTACCCACCCAGCCCGCCCTAAAAGGCTTTGCCTCTTTTCGCTCTCC
>DUEC01000064.1 GCA_011176635.1 Dehalococcoidia bacterium
GAGTTTTAGAGATGAATACGGGGCCCCCGCGAAAACGAAGTTTTTGTGGGGCTAAAAACCTATGAGGGTGGGTGGCTATGGGAAGCAAAACCCTCAAAAGCAAAGATTTAAGGACAAAACCTCCATAGGCGGGCTGGGTGGGACATAAAACCTTAGTGGGAGGTGGGGGGGAAGGCGTTTGTCTACCCTCCTCCACCGTGCTAAAATCGTAAAGAGGGCACATGTGGGTAAAACCGAGCCGATAGAAGAACTGCACCTGCGCCAGCTTACCATTGACGATGCGTTGTTCAAGCTTGACCGCTACCTGAACGACGCCTTCATGGCCGGCCTTAGCCAGGTAAAAATAATCCACGGCAAAGGGACAGGGGCCCTGCGCCAGGCTGTCCGCGAGCAACTGGCCCGGCACCCGCTGGTCAGGGCGTACCGGCCCGCTATCTACGGGGAAGGCGGCGAGGGGGTTACCATTGTCGAACTGGCCAAAAGGTAATCGTTTGAAAGCGGAGCGGTTTTTAGCTATAATAGCCATACTTTTAAGCCGTGGTGAGTGTCGCCTAGTGGTCTAAGGCGCCAGGTTGTGGCCCTGGAGAACGAGGGTTCAAATCCCTCCACTCACCCCAACATATTCTTATCCGCCCCACGCCGGTGGTTGGCGAAAACCCAGGCCCGGGTTCTCTTGATGAAATCTCTGACCTCTTCATCAGTTCGGAAATCTTCTTCACCGAAGTAGTCACGATGAATCATCTTGCCAACCGGCCTCATTAACTTGGGTCTCGATTTATAAGCAGGATAGCCCAAAGCGACCATATCATAGATATCCACCTCGGTGGGTATGTGCAAAAGGTTCTTTAAGGCGCAATGGTTATAAGGCGATGCCACCACAGATACCCACTGGCTGGCAAGACCTAATGTCGTAGCCGCCAGAAGCATATACAAAAAAGTATTGGCCAGGCTTGAAATGTAAATTGACTGCCTTAAATACGGGTCATATCTTACCACCATGGGCAACCCCACCTGAGTTCTGGTATCGCCGAATAGCAATATAAAAACCGGGGCATTCTGGTATTCCATTTCCGTATCAAGCCAGGGCTGCAGTTTGCGTCGCATCCACGGCTCACACATATCTTCCATTTTGGAAAATCCCGAGGCACCGGCAGGACGCGGCGGCCTGACGATTTGCATAACATCGTCTTTCAATTTCTTGTCTTTGATGACGACAAACTCCCACGGCTGCGAGTTAAAGCCCGAAGGGGCCCAGCGGGCAGCTTCAATAATCTTGTCCACATATTCATCAGGTATAGGGTCTGGCTTAAACCGGCGAATGCTCCGCCTATTCTTGGCTAATTCCAGAAAGCTGTCGTAATCCATAGGAACCCCCTTATAAATAAATGATTAGCGGTAACAATTATAGGCGCAACTCACCCAGTAAGGCAATGGCCGCAGAAAACCAACCAACTTTCATTGACAAGAATAAGAGGTGGCACTAGAATGCTAACGGCGCCTATAGCTCAGCGGATAGAGCATCGGTCTTCGGAACCGAGGGTCGTGGGTTCGAATCCCTCTAGGCGCACTTTTTATTTGCCCCTGTTGCTCACATTTTGCTTTAAAAAAGAAATAGGAGAGTAACTATGAAGCATCACACCACCCGCAGCCAGAAAGCCCTTGACCTTGATGAAATCAAGGCATCGCCAGCGGCGGAGCGGAAACTGCCCTGGTGGATAAAGGAAGTCGATAAACCCACGGTGGAGATTGACTGGAGCCAGATGAAGCGCTTCGACTCCAGCAATATCATGTTCCTCAACGGCTTTGCCCAGGCAGTGGGCCCCGACAATGCCATGAAGATGGGAGGGCGTGCCGCCGAGACGGGCCAAAAAAATATACTTAAAAAAAAGCCAGGGTTCACCCTCAGAGAAAAGGCACTGGTCACTGCGGGCTGGCTAACATCACTCTTAACGGCAGAGCACTCCTTCCTCGGCCCCGGCCTACCGGTTCCCCCCGCCATGTCGGGCATACCCGACGACTTTGACTGCCCCCGCTACGAAGGCACCCCTGAGGAAAACACGCGGATGGTCCGGGCGGCGGCTAAGCTTTTTGGAGCCGCCTCGGTGGGCGTGGTCGAGCTTGACGAAAACACTCGCAAACTGTTCTACGCATTTGATGGTTGGGATGGCAGGAGGTGGGAGTTTGAGGATGTGGACAAGGCTTACCAGACCAAAAAGAAGAAGGTGATACCCTATAAGGCGAGATGGGTTATTGTCTACACCATCCGCATGTCTCTCCCCTCCCTGGCTACAGCCCCGACGGCACTCTCAACCGCCGCCTCCTCAATAGCCTATTCTGAGGGTACTTCAGTCCAGCTACGCCTCCAGCAGTTCATAAATAGTCTAGGCTATCAGTGTCTGGCTGACGGCAACATGGGCACCTCGGGTAACAGCCCTGGCTTTGCTATACTGGCCGGGCTGGGCGAACTGAGCCGTTTGAACCGAATGATTTCGCCAAGGTGGGGCCCCATGGTGCGGGTATTCAAGGTTATTACCGATTTGCCCCTGGCTCCCACCAAGCCGATAGATGCCGGTATATTCCGCTTCTGCCGTATCTGCAAGAAATGCGCCGAGCTCTGTCCCTCTAATGCCCTCAGTATGGAAACAGAACCCTCCTGGGAGATACAGGGGGCCTGGAACAACCCAGGTGTCAAGACATACTATGAGAAAGCACCTAACTGTTTTTCACAGTGGCTAAAGCTAGGCGGGCATGATTGTGGCATTTGCCTGGCCTGCTGCCCCTTCTCCAAGCAGGATAAGTCGTTTATACACATGCACGACATGGTGAGGCAAATTATCGCCACCACGCCGGCGTTCAATGGAATGTTCCGAAAGCTGGATACCGACCCTGGTTACGGGAATGACCCTGAAGCCTGGTGGGAGCTTGACCTACCCCCGCACGGCTACAAAAACACGTAAGGGATTTAGCAGCCAGGCTCTAATCCTTCCAGGCGCATATCTACTTCCTAACCTGTTGCCGACATCTCCCCAACGTTGTAAAGTAATACCGTGGCAACAACCAGCTGCCAACGCCAATGACAAAGGAAGGAGGTATGATATGCCATTCAAAGCCTATTACTTAAGCCCTAAGGGCGACCTCAAGCGTGACCTGGCTGAGAAAGAGATTAAAGCCGCTTTCGAGTCCAGGCAGGGCCTGCTCTGGGTAGACATCGCTGAGACCACGGAGGAAGACGGCAAATTCCTGGCGCAGACCTTTAACTTCCACAACCTCGCCATTGAGGACTGCGTAAGCCCGCTTATCCACTCACCAAAGATTGACGACTTCGGCGACTACCTTTTCCTTACCGCTCACGGCATCAATTATGCCGTGGAGTCGGAGATAGTTGAGATAGCCGAACTGGAAATCTTCCTCGGTGCCCACTTCGTGGTGAGCAACCATTCTGTCCCTCTCTACAGCGTGGAGGCAATCAGGCAGCGGGTAGAGGATGACGGCCACCATATGAAGCGGGGGGCGGACTTTCTCGCCCACGCCCTGGTAGATACGATGATTGATAACGTTATGCCCACTATCGATAAGATGAGTGATATTGCCGAAGAGATTGAGGAGGAGGTAATCCGTAATCCTCATCAGACAACCCTGGAGGCCGTCCTCAAGCTCAAGCGCTCCACGCTCCGAATACACCGGGTTATGGCCCCTCAGCGAGAAGTCTTAAACCGGCTCAGCCGCGGCGAGTTCCCCATTATAAAGAAGGAAGCCCAGATATTCTATCGGGATATCTATGACCACCTGGTGCGCATTGAAGACCTGAACCAGATAATCCGGGATAGGGCCGATAATGCCCTGGCTACCTACCTTTCATCAATGGCCAACCGGCAGAACGAGACGATGAAAGTCTTATCCATGGTGGCCACCATTTTCCTGCCCCTCACCCTGGTAGCCGGTATCTACGGCATGAATTTTGAGTATTTGCCGGAGCTGGGGTGGCGTTGGGGCTATTTCGCCGTGCTGGGACTAATCGGCTTCGTCATCGCCGTTGCCATATGGTGGTTCTGGGCGCGGAACTGGATAACCTGGGGACGGCGGCGGATTGTCCGAATTAGACCCTTCGCCGTAGAGCCAAAGAAGCTTATCGGCTACATCGGGCACCTGGCGAAACGGCCAAGCCCCAAGCGATAAAGGGTCAAGCGGTTAGGGGCTTTTAGCCCGTTTTTACCTCGGGCAATTGCTCCAGGGCCGCCTGGGCGTTTTTCTCGGGGAAAGGCTGGTCTTTTATCGCCCCTTGAGCGAAATCTTTGAAGGTGCTGAGGTCAAGATTGCTGTTGCCATCCAGCAGAAACAGGATATTCTTCTTCTCTTTACTCTGCTTGCAGGCCAGCGCCTCATCAACAACCGCCGCCACCGCATAAGAGGTCTCCGGCGAAGGTATCAGCCCCTCGGTCCGGGCGAAGGTTATGGCCGCCTCAAAAGCCTTGCGCTGCATATAGGTCTTTACCTCAATCTGTTTCTCCCTGTACAGAGCGCTGACCAGCGGCGAAATCCCGTGGTAGCGCATGCCACCGGCACGGATGTCCGGCGGGACGAAGCTACGACCCAGGGTATACATCTTAAGCATGGGTGATAGCCCCTCGGTATCACCGTAGTCATAGGCGTACCGCCCCTTGGAAAGACTGGGGCAGGCCGCCGTCTCAATGGCCATTATCCGCGTCCCCCGCCCGCCTTCCTGATAAAAGGGGAAAGCCAGGCCGCCCAGGCCGCTGCCGCCGCTGACCGCGCCAATGATTAAATCAGGGTCAACCCCGACCCCGTGCATCTGGCTGCGCGCCTCAAGGCCGATGACGGTCTGGTGCAGCAGGACATGATTCATCACCGTGCCCCAGGAAAACTTGGTATCATCACGGCTGTTAGCCTCCTGGAAGGCTTCGCTCAAGGCGATGCTCAAGCTTCCCGGTGAGTTGGGGTCCTGGGCCAGTATCTTCTTACCGGTGAACGTCTTCTCGCTGGGACTGGGAACGACCTCGGCGCCCAGTATCTCCATGACGTAGCGCCCGTATACCTTCTGCTCGTAGCTGGACCTTACCATGTATACCTTGCAGCGGATACCAAAGTAGTTGCAGGCGATAGCCAGGGAAGCCCCCCATTCGCCGTTGCCGGTGGCCGTCACCATGCACTCCACGCCCTCGTCCTGGACAGCGTAGTACGCCTGAGCCACCGCCGTGTTCATCTCATGGCTTCCTGAGGGGCTGCCGCCTTCGTCCTTATAGAAGATACGGGCCGGTGTTTCCAGGTTCTTCTCCAACCTCTCAGCGCGGTAGAGGGGGGTGGGTCTCCAGCGGGAGTAGAACTCGCTGACTTCCTTGGGAATAGGCAGTTCTCGCTTGTCCCTCTCCAGCTCCTGGTCAATGATGAAATAAGGCGCCAGATACTCAAGGTCATGGTGGCTGAGGGCATAGCCGCTGGAGCTCATCATGGGAGGAATGTTGAAGTCCAGGTCAGGGATGATGTTATACCACCTTTTCGGTATATTATCGGTTTTCGGCGCGATTCTCATTTTGAAACCTCCGCCCGTTAACCATTGAAGATATTTGCCTCGACCAAACGGTAAGTGTTATTGTAAGGGTGACCGTTGGTTGTGTCAATAACCCCACGGGAAGGACAAAAAGCCATGATTCGCCAGTGCCACTCAAGCGATATAGAGCGGGTATATTTCATCATCAACCAGGCCGCCAAGGCCTATGAAGGCGTTATACCGCCTGACTGCTATCACCAGCCTTATATGCCCAGGGAAGAGCTGGAGCAGGAATGGAAACGGGTGAGCTTCTTCGGCTGGGAGGTAAACGGGGAGCTGGTGGGAATTATGGGGCTAGAACCGATAAAAGACGTCACCCTCATCCGCCATGCCTACGTACTGCCGGAGTGGCAGAGACAGGGAATCAGCAGTAAGCTCCTCGCCCACATTAAGGGGCTGGTGGCCACCCCCCACCTGCTGGTGGGAACATGGGCCGATGCCCGCTGGGCAATCGACTTTTATCTAAAGCACGGCTTTAAGCTGCTGTCGGATAAGGACGAGGTGCTAAAGAGCTACTGGGACATCCCTCAGCGCCAGATTGAGACCTCGGTGGTGCTGGGCTAGACCCATTCTGCTAACGCCTTAAGACGGGTAAAAGCCTTGACAACTGTCATAATAGGTGTACAATGTGGACACCACACCCGACCCGAAAGGAGGTGAGAAATGAGAAATCTAGCCAAAGCACTTATCGTCCTTGCCCTGATAGCTCTTGTCCTGGTGCCGGTGACGGGGTGTCAGGGACCAGCAGGACCAGCAGGACCGACAGGACCACAAGGACCGGCGGGACCAGCGGGGCCAGCGGGGCCAGCAGGACCAGCCGGAGGACCGGAAGGGCCGGCAGGACCAGCAGGACCAGCGGGACCAGCAGGGCTGCAAGGGCCGGCAGGGCCAGCGGGACCAGCGGGATCACCACAGCAGATAGTTGTTACCTACGACTTTGAGGAATTCCCGATGCACAGCCCCTATGCTGTCGTCGACGTATATGTCGGCCAGCTGGTTCGTATTAAAGGGGCCGGTTTTACCCCGGGAGACACAGTGACCCTGACCATCTGTGAAGACGATACCTTGCTTCAGTTGATGGAGATGGACTGGATAGCATACCTGCTGGTTGACCTTCCCGGCGACGTTGTCATTGCCAATGATTGCGGTGCCTTCGAGGTATACACCTATATTCCCAGCATTTATGCCAGTTATTGGCCGCCCCGGACTGTCACCGTAAGAGCCTGGGTTGGCGGCGTACTCCAATGTGTCTGGCCGTTGGATATCTGGCCCTGGGAAGAATACTGGATGTTCCACCCCTACCCAGAATGGTAACCGGTTAGAGCGGTAATTAGTTGACGGTATATAGCAGACCCGATATGGCGGGGGCGGGTGTCGCTTAGCGCTATTACACCAGCTTGACCGGCAGGAGCTTATTGGTCAAGTCCTTATCGCTCTTGGTAAATACCCTGATATAGTTATCGGTGAGGCCAGACCAGACACCGCAGGTCTCCTTCTCCCACAGCACCATCAGCGTCTTGCCCAGAAATTTTTGCCTGAACTTACGAACACTTGTTCTAGCTAAAGCCAGCATCCTCCGGCTCCGCTCCCGCTTGAGCTTGTCCCCCACCTGGTCGGTCATGACGGCGGCTTGAGTGCCGGGGCGGGGGGAATAGGTAAAGACGTGGATACGGGCAAACCCCAACTGCCTGGCCAGATTATAGCTCTCCTGGAATTCAGCCTCGGTCTCACCGGGAAAGCCGACGATGATATCGGTGGTGATAGCAGCCTCGGGCACCTCATCCCTGATTAAGGCTACCGCCCGCTGATAGTCAGCGGTAGTATAGCGCCGCTTCATTCTTTTAAGCACAGCGTCGCTGCCGCTCTGCAAGGAGAGGTGAAAATGGCGGCAGAGCCGGCGGTCGCGCCAAAGCCCGATAAGCCCAGGGGATATTTCCTGCGGCTGGAGGGAGGAAAGCCTCAACCTGGCAACGTCGGTCTCGGCTAGAATACGCTCCAGCAGTTCCACCAAACCCGCCCTAACATCGTTATAGGCGCCAATCTCGGTGCCGGTGAGCACCACCTCTTTATAGCCATCGGCAACGCGGTCTTTGACCTCTGAAATAACCTGGGCAAGGGGCAGGCTCTTCTCTCTGCCCCGCACCAGGGGCACAATGCAGTAGCTGCAGAAGCTGTTACAGCCATCCTGGACCTTGACCATAGCGCGGGTCCTGAAATCGGCGCCGGCAGTTGAAGCTTCCCCAGCGGCTGGACGATTCAGTCTCCCTGATTCTTCCAGCCGCCGCAGTAGCTGCGGTTTCTGGCGGTTATCCAGGACGAGGTCTACCCCATCAATCCGGGCCAGCTCCTGGCGGGCGCGCTCGGCATAGCAGCCGATAGCCACCACCAGAGCCTCGGGGTGGCGGCGGTGTGCCTGCTTGAGCCAGCGGCGGCACTTGCCGTCGGCAACATGGGTAACGGTGCAGGTATTGAGCACATAGACATCAGCCCCATCATCGGCCGCCACCAGCCGATAGCCCGCCCGGGCAAACTGCCGGGCTAGAAGCTGGTTCTCCGCCTGGTTGAGCTTACAGCCTATGGCATCCAGGGCTACCTTGGGTATCTTTGAGCTTATAACCATACTCTTAAAAATTATATGGCGAGATACCACTCCGGTCAAATGCAAAGCTCTCTTAAAAAGGCTCTTTTACCCACCCAAACCCACCCTCAAAGGCAGTGCCCCTGAACCGCCACTTTTTAGGGGTGATGTAATAGAGGTCTAACCC
>DUEC01000065.1 GCA_011176635.1 Dehalococcoidia bacterium
GCGGGCTTTTTACACCACCCCAGTTTTAGAGGTCTAACCTCTGTAGGGCGGGCTGGGTGGGTAGGTAAACGCCCTCTAGTCCTTATTCATCTCGTAGACGAGCCTCAGCCCGATTAAGGTCAGGTCGGGGTTGACCACGTCAATTGCCTTTGTTTCCCTGGCGATGAGTTCAGCGTAGCCCCCGGTAGCCACCACCTTAGCCTTTTCTCCCAGCTCCTTTTGAATGCGGGTCAGCATCCCCTCAACAAGGGAGGCATAGCCGTAGATAATCCCCGACTGTATAGCCGCCACCGTGTTGGTGCCAATCACGTGCTCGGGGTGCTGGGACAGTTCCACGCGAGGCAACTGCGCCGTACGGGTGAACAGCGCCTCAGCCGCGGTGGCGATGCCGGTGGCGATAATACCGCCGATGTAGTCTCCCTCTTTAGAGATAATACCAAAGGTGGTGGCGGTGCCCAGGTCAATGATGATTACCGGCCCGCCGTAGAGATGGTGGGCGGCGGCGGCGTCAGCGATGCGGTCGGCGCCTACCTCCCTGGGATTATCCATGCGGATGCGCACCCCGGTCTTGACCCCCGCCCCTACCACCAGCGGCGAGATATGAAAATAGCGCTGAAACAGCTCGGCAAAGGTGGATATCAGCGGCGGGACAACACTGCATAAGGCTACCGCCTTAATATCAGAGGTTTCCAGCCCCTGCTGGCGCAGCAGGTTGAAAAGCAAAGCGGCATACTCATCGGCCATGCGATGGACGCCAGTGGCCATATGCCAGGTGGCGCGCAGCTTCTCCCCGTCAAAAACGCCGAGGGTAGTGCTGGTATTACCGATATCAACAGCTAATAGCATGGTCGCTCACTCGGCTATGGGGGCGGACTCGCTCTCCTTCAACTGCTTAATAACCTGAGGCAATGCCACCAGCAGGTCGGAGGCAATCATGCCGGCATCGCCCAGCCTATCGCTGACCATCTCACCAGCCATGCCGTGGAGGTATACCCCGCAGGCGGCGGCGTCAAAAAGCGATAGCCCCTGCGCCAAAAGTCCGGCTATAGCCCCGGCCAAGACATCTCCGGTGCCGGCTGAAGCCAGTCCGGCATTGGCCACATTACTGACCTGAGTCCTGCCGTCCGGGGCGGCAACCACGGTATAGGCCCCTTTGAGGACGACGGTCTTTTTCCATTCCGCAGCCACCCTTTTGGCAATGCTCACCCGGTCTTTCTGCACCTCGTCCGAGCTTATCCCTACGAGCCTGGCCATCTCCCCGGGGTGAGGGGTAAGTATGGCGTCCTCGGTCAGCCGCTGCCACCATCCCGGAGTAACCGCCAGGATATTAAGGGCATCGGCGTCTAGAATCAAAGAGGGCAAGGGCGGCCTGCCCTTAGCCAGAAGAATAGTCCTGATGAGCTTGGCCGTCGCCTCGCTCTGCCCCATACCACAGCCCAGGAGGAGGACATTATAATACTGCTGAGCCGCCTGCCGGAATATCACCCTGGCGGACTCGGGGGAAAGGGTGCCGGGACGGGACTCAGGTAAGGGGAGATAGGTTACCTCGGTCAGTTTTGAAGCCAGGATGGACTGGAGCCGGCCGGTTGTGGCCAATGTTACCACACCGGCCCCGACCCTCATGGCGCCGCTGCAGGCCAGATAGGCGGCACCGACATAGTTCATGGAGCCAGCCACCACCAGGACCCGGCCAAAGCTGCCTTTATTAGCCTGAGAGGGACGCTCAGGGAGGAGCGCCTTGGCCCAGGCATCGCCGATATAACCGGCCCCGGCCTCGCCGCCGCCGCCAGCACCGACCTCTTCCACTTCCCTCCCCTCCTTCCCCTCATCTATGTAGCCGGGCAGACCGATATCAACCACGGTTAATTCGCCCACCTTTTCCACTCCGGGGAACTTGAACAGGCCCGGCTTGGGAAAGGCCAGGGTTATGGTGTTATCAACCTGGAGGCAGGCAGGGTCTACATCCCCGGTATCGGCGTTGAGCCCCGAAGGCAAGTCCAGGGCAATGAGGCGCAGCCCCGAGCGTTTCTTTTTAGCCTTTTTTACCTTGTCCAGTATCATCACCAGCAGACCGCCGAAGGGGCGGCTCTTACCGGAAGTAGCAACGCCGGTGCCGAATATAGCATCAATAACCGCGTCGACCGAGTTCACCAGTTCGCTGAGCGTGTCCAGGTCGTCATCTTTAGCCGAATCGATGCGAGTGATACGGCGGTCCCGAATCGGCTTGAGCTGCGGGTCCCTGGTCGGCCTGTCACCGAACAGGTAGACGATGACCTTGGCCCCCAAATCGTGAAGATGGCGGGCGGCAACCAGCCCATCGCCGCCGTTGTTGCCGGGCCCGATTAGCAATAGAATCTGCTTCTGGCTGATATCACCCATGATTCGTTTGACCGCGGCGGCTACAGCCCGGCCGGCATTTTCCATAAGCACTTCCGTGGTCAAACCATCCTCGGCACAGCTGTCCTCCAACTGGCGCATCTGAGCAGTAGTTAAAATTTTCATATCAGTCTCCCTTCATAAAAGACTATCTTATCCAGATCGGCTTCCTCTTCTCCAGAAAAGCGGTCAGCCCCTCAACGCTGTTCTCCCCGCTCATCACCATAGTAGCATCAACCCCGGTGACCTCCAGGGCCTGGTAGAAGTCCAGGTCAAAGTTGCGATAAAGAGCCTGCCTGGCCTGGCTCAGGGTTAGTCCGCTATTAGCCGTAAAACGCTTGATAAACTCGTCGGTTGCCTTCTCAAATTCTTCCTCGGGGACAGCCTTGTTTACCAAGCCAATCTTCTCCGCCTCTTTGGCGCTGATACTATCGCCGGAGAGGATAAGCTCAAAAGCCTTCTGCCGGCCTAGAAGCCTGGGGAAGAGGACTGAGGCCGGGGGAGGATATACCCCCAGCTTGACCTCCGGCTGTCCCAGCTGTGCCTTTTCCGAGGCAATAGCCATATCGCAGCCAGCCACTATCTCGCAGCCCCCGCCCAGGGCAACGCCATTAACGACGGCGATAGTGGGCTTATCTACTGCTATTAATGATACGAATAATTTATGGAATACCTCGACCATCCTGGGCAGTTTCTCTCCCAGATGGTCGCCGACAGCCACGCCGGCGGAGAATGCCTTATTACCAGAGCCGGTAATCACCACCACCTTTACCTCGTCATCCGTCTTCAACTCGGCCAGGGCCTGGTTCATCTCCTCCAGGGTCTCGATATCCAGAATGTTTAACGGCGGCCGGTTAATAACCAGCTTAGCCGCCCCCTCTTTCTTCTCCACCAGTATGTTTTTAAACTTCATCGCTCTCTCCCGTTGCTATTGTCAACTGAAGTGTAGCAATATCCTGGATTATGGTCAAGAGATGGCAGGGATTATTTGATAACCTGGCTAGCCCTGGAATTTCTTCCGGTGTAGAATATCGTCCAGCCTTCTTTTGGGAACGTGGCTCACGCCCTGGTCATCCGCCCAGCGTTCAACCGAGCCTGTGGATTCTTCGGCCACCGGACTCTCGTCTGGGTAACCCAGCGACACTAACAGGGCAATATCATAACTCTCGGGTATATTCAGGACTTGCCTCAATTCATCTCTATCAAAAGCAAGCATCGGGCAAGAGCCTAACCCCTGCTCCAAAGCGACCAGTATTATATTCTCCGCGGCCAGGCCAACATCGTAGATGGTAAGCCTCTGGTTTCCAACAATTTCGGCCTCCAGGGCCCTGTTTATCAGGATAATGATATAGGCTTTAGGGGTATGCTCCAGTAGTGTTCCCTTTGGCTTGGGCTGTCCTGCCCATCTAGTTATAGTATCAAATACCTTGGGCAGTAATTGTTCATCGTCAATAATCATGTACTCACAGGGTTGCCGGTTCATGCCACTTGGTGCCAACCTAGCGGCATTGATGCACTTCTCCAGGGCATCATAAGGTACAGGTTTATCTTTGAATCGCCTTATTGACCGGCGGCTAAGCGCTGCTTTGTAGACATCCATTAGAATCCCTCCTATTTAGTCTTATTGGAAAATTTCTTTAGCCTCTGGGTCATCGCTCTCCAGTGTGTCCCCCGCCAGTAGATGCGCCGGCAGGCGGGGCACTGCCGGAACTGGCTCTGGGTCTTAAAGACATAGGGCGGCACCAGCTCTTTCACCTCCTCTTTCTTCCTCCTCACCAAAGGCTGATTACACTCCAGGCAGAGGGTGAACAGATTAAACCGATAGTCCAGCCCTAGCTCTTCTATTACCTGGTGTATCTGCCGCTCATGTTCATCGCTCTGGATAAGGACGGCTTTTACCTGCCCGCTGGTTATCAGCCGCCGCTTCATAATATGGGTATCCCGGCTCAATATCACCCTGCCCTCGGCTTTAGCTATAGCCACCAGGGAGGAATCATCCCGGCCGTGGAAGAACTGAGCGTCATAGCCCATAAGCCGCAGCCACTTGGTCAGCCTGCCCACATTGGTGTCGACAATGAACTTCGGGGCGCTTACCATATCCACCCCCGCTATAATGTTTTTCTCCCCACCCAACCCACCCAAAAAGGCTACGCCTCTTTCAAGACTCTATAGCCCCACCACCCTAGACCAATGGGCTAATGCCCCTATGAGCGGGCGGGAAAACAAACCTTAGTTGTATTTAAAGGCTGAGCTCCATCCCCTCATAGGCGAGGGTTATGGAGCCGCCCAACGCCCTGCCCAGCGCTTCTATCTCGGCGGCTATCTCCTCCTCCAGGTGGGGACTCATATGGACGGCCACCACCTGAGGGATATAGCCGTTGAGCTCCCGGAAACTCGTTAGCTCCTGCTCCAGAAGGCCGGGGGTGAGATGCCCCGAGCCAGCCGCCCAATCCTTGTATTTATCCGATGCCGTAACCTCGATAATAATCAGCTGGGGAGAGATGCGCCGCCAGCACTCAGCCAAACCCGGGCCGGTGTCGCCAGAATAGAAGACCGCCTTGCCATCGGCCGAGGTGAGCTGGTAGCCGACGGCAGGGACGCCGTGACTCACCGGCACGGCCAGAACGCTATAGCCCTCAATCGTCAGGGGCTTGTCTGGCTCTACCACGGTAAACTTTAGCGTAGGATTAGACTGCGGCCTTTGCAGGAACTCGGAATAGACTTCACCGTTCAACAGATGAGCGGCCAGGGCATCGCCTACCGCCGAGATTGAGTAGACATTGACGGTAGCCTGGCGCAGGAAAAGGTTCATAGCTAAAGCCGGGATGTCCCTGATATGGTCGTAGTGCTGGTGGGTGAGCAAAATTGCCTTAATCTTCAGTTGCTCGGCGAAAGAGAGGCTGGAGGTAAGGGCGCCGGCATCTATGGCCAGGACGCCGTCAATGAGCAGGCTGACCAGCTTTGTGCCCTGCGATTCGCAGTTGTGCGCCCCCAAAAAACGAATTTTCATTAAGTTAGCCCCTTTAGACCATGATTTTAAGCATTTGCCGGCGACAGCTTGACCCTATTTTTGAGGAAATGGACCATCAGGTAACAGAAGGGGGTATCGGCCGCGGCTATGGCCAGCTTAATAAGGTATTGAGTATAGAGCATATTCACCAGCACCTCTGTAGTAACCGTCCCCCAGAAAGCTATGGTTATGAACAGCCCGGTATCCAGCGCCTGGGAGACCATCGTCGAGGCGTTATTGCGCAGCCACAAGAACCTGGCCTTGGTCTTCTGCCGCCAGAAATTGAAGGCGAAGATATCATGGTGCTGGCTTATCAGGTAGGCGACCATAGACGCCAGGACAATCCGGGGCACCATGCCCAGGATGGCCTCGTAAGCCGGCTGGTCTCCCCAGAAGGGCGCCGGCGTTAAAAACTTGCCACTGTAGACCAGTATTACCATGAGTATATTGGCGCCGAAACCCAGCCAGACGACCCGGGAAGCGGTGCGCCGGCCGTAGAGCTCGGTGATGACATCGGTGAATAAGAAGGTCAGGGGATAAGCGATTACTCCTGCCGGGACAACCCAGCCGCCGATAGAGATAAGCTTGACGGCTAAGATGTTGGCTACAATCAGGCAGGTAGTAAATAATGTGGCTAATACTACTAGAACCATTCTAGCTAAATCCAGTGGTGACGACGGAAGAAATAAAGCATGCCGGCTACCACTACCGCCCAGATGAAGAACACAATCAGGAATGAATAGTGGGAATCCTGGAAGGGCAAGGGGACATTCATCCCGTAGAGAGAGGCAATTACCGTCAGCGGTAGCAGGATGGTGGCGATGACGGTCAACATGCGCATGACCTCATTGGTGCGATTAGAAGCTATAGAATCATAGGTATCGTTCAAGCCTTCTATTATCTCTTTATACTCATCAAGGGCATCCCAGATCTTGTCCAGGTGGTCGACCATATCGCCGAAGTAGACATCCGGGTCCCTCTTGGAAAACTTGGCATAGCGGCGAATCTTAGGCTCCAGGCTGCCGATAACGGCTCTCATCGGCCAGATAATGCGGCGAAAGGAGATAACATCGCGCCGCAGGGCGGAGATTTCCCTCACCGTTCCCCGCGCCTTCACCGCAAAGATAGCGTCTTCCACAGCCTCAATATTGCCGCCAATCTTGTTCAGTATGGGGAAGCTGTAGTCAACCAGGCGGTCAATTATGCGGTAGAGGAGGTAAGCGGAACCCTGGCTGAAATGCTCCAGCCCTATTTCTTCCTCAGTCTGGCACTGGTTGAATAGCTTTACCAGCGGCTTGAGGTCCCCCTTATGCAGGGTAATAAGGTAGTTTTCGCCGATAAACACCGATACCTGGCTGGGGGTGGTTACCCTCATCTCCACGCTGAATACGGGAAAGTGGAAGACCAGAAACAGATAGTCGTCGTATATATCTATTTTGGGCCGCTGTATTCGGCTGAGGCAGTCGTCCAAATCCAGGGGGTGGAAGGGATATTTCTCAGCCAGATAATCCGTCTCCTCTTTGGTGGGAGTCTCAATGTTAACCCAGGTCAGCTCACCCCAGGTGACCGACTCAATATTCAACTGCCCTTCCTCTTTTACCACTTCGGGAACGACCGCTTTTTTCCCTTTTCTCATCCTCGGAATAACCATGGGACTATCCTTATCTTTAAAACTCGCCCTATTCTACCACAATCGTTGCCAAATAGCACCCGATTTGATATTATTCTAAAACCAGAGACTGCTGCCTTAAATCTTTATAGGGATAGAAAATGGAAGCCGGGAGAAAGCCCCCCTGGGGTCACAATTTCAAGGTAAAAATCAAGAAGGCGCTGGGAATGAACATCTTCCTCTGCGATAGCTGCAAATGGGACTGGCGCAGCACCTGCCACAGTCCGGAGCGCCCCAACGCTACCTGGTGCCCTGATTATGAGAAACGGGGGAAATAGCCTACTTCCTCTCTAAGACCACCGCCATTCCCTGCCCGCCGCCGATGCACAGCGTGGCCAGGCCCAGCCGGTAATCCTGGCGGAGCATCTCATAGAGCAGGGTAACTATAATCCTGGCCCCGGTACAGCCGATAGGATGCCCCAGCGAGATGCCGCTGCCGTGAGCGTTCACCTTATCTAAATCAAGCCCGAGGTCTCTCATCACCCCTATGGCTTGAGAGGCAAAGGCCTCGTTTAGTTCAACGTAGTCTATATCCTTAAGCTCAAGTCCGGCTATTTTTAGCGCCTTCCTGGTGGCCGGGACTGCCCCCAGCCCCATATAGGCCGGGTCAACGCCGCCGGAAGCATAAGACCTGATAGTCGCCATCGGTTTTAAGCCCAGCTCCACCGCCTTCTCCGCCGACATTACCACCAGGGCCGCTGCAGCGTCGGTTATCCCCGAGGCGTTGCCGGCGGTTACCGCCCCGTCTTTTTTAAATACCGTGGGCAGCTTGGCTAAAGCCTCCATAGAGGTCTCCCTGGGGTGCTCATCGGTATCAAACTGTTTGAGCTCCTTCTTCACCTTCACCTCAACCGGCACTATCTCCTGGCGGAATATGCCGTTTTTTATCGCCGCCAGCGCCCTCTGGTTGCTGAGCAGGGCCAACTCGTCCTGCTCCTCCCTGGTTATGGCGAACTTTTCGGCTATATTCTCCGAGGTCAAGCCCATATGATAGTCATAGAATATCTCCCAGAGGCCGTCATAGACCATGCCGTCGACCATCTCGGTATTGAACATCCTGGCTCCCCAGCGGGCGGAGGGGATATAGTAAGGGACAGCGCTCATATTCTCCATGCCGCCGGCGACAATAACCTCGGCATCGCCGGCCCTTATCGCCTGGGCGGCCAGGGCCACCGCCTTCATCCCCGAGGCGCAAATCTTGTTCACTGTCATGGCGTTGGTCTCCTTGGGGATACCGGCATAAATAGCCGCCTGACGGGCGGTATTCTGCCCCTGCCCCGCCTGGAGAACGTTGCCCATTATCACCTCGTCTATCCTGACCTCTTTTAAAGAACTATCCCAGTCGGAGTATTTCTTCTCCAGCTCTATCAGGCCAGCGCCCTTAAATACCTCAGGGGCTAGCCCAAGTACCTCAGGGTCTCTCTTGGGCTTAAGCCCGGCCCGCTTTAGCGCCTCCTTGATGACAATACTGCCCAGCTTAGCCACCGGGACATCGCGTAGCGCCCCTCCGTAATTAGCAATAGCGGTCCTGACGCCGCTGACAATTACCACCTCGGTCATAAAATTGCCTCCTTCTCTTCCGTAGCTATTTATAATCGTAGAAGCCCTTGCCGGTCTTGCGCCCCAGCCAGCCGGCGGCCACCATCTTGTCCACCAGCGTCGGCACAACATAGCGCGGGTCTTTAAGCTGTTCATAGAGGGCATCGGAGACGAACTTGACCACGTCAATGCCGACCATGTCGGACAGGGTGAGCGGGCCCATCGGGTAATTCAGGCCCAGCATTATGGCGTTATCGATATCCTCCCGGCTGGCGACGCCCTCCTCGTAGAGGCGGATGGAATGCAGCAGGAAGGGTATCCAGAGCCGGTTGACAATAAAGCCGGGCGCATCCTGGGCAATAACGGTGGTCTTGCCCAGAGACTCGCCGAACTTCTGGCTTAGCTTAACGGTCTCATCGCTGGTGGCGATGGTCTTGACCATCTCCAGAAGCTTCATCACCGGCGCCGGGTTAAAAAAGTGCAGCCCCAGCACCTTGTCCGGTCTCTTGGTCGCCATCGCCATATCAATAATCGATAGACAGGAAGTATTTGTAGCCAGAATGGCATGAGGAGGGCAGATTCCGTCCAGCTCGGCAAATATCTTCTTCTTAAGCTCCAGGTTCTCAATAGCGGCTTCAATCACCAGGTCGCAGTCAGCGAAGTCCCTGGTGCTGGTGGTGCCCTTAATGCGCCCCACGGTGGCGTCCTTGTCCGCCTGGGCGAGCTTGCCCTTCTCCACGCTCCTGGCTAAGACCTTGTCAATCGATGCCAGTCCCTTTTTCAAAAAATCGTCGTTTATCTCCGATACTACCACCTGGTAGCCCGACTGAGCGCAGAGCTGAGCGATGCCACCGCCCATGGCGCCACAGCCGACCACACCGACCTTCTTGATTTCCATGATGCTCCTTTCTTTTACTTGCCCTTGTATTCCGGCTTTCTCTTTTCGACAAAAGCCTTGGTGCCCTCGGCGAAGTCCTCGGTGCCCATGACATAGGCTACCAGCGAGTTCTCCAGCCTCAAGCCGTCTTCCAGGGTCATATCGCAACCCTTAAGCATAGCCTCTTTAGCCGCCCTGACCGCCAGCGGCCCCGCCTGGCAGATACTTTCGGCCCACTCTTTAGCCGTAGCCATAACCTCTGCCTGAGGCACGACCTTGTTCACCAGCCCGATGCGGTAGGCTTCCTGGGCGTCTACCGGTTTGCCCATGAGCAGTATCTCGGCCGCCTGGCATTTTGAGATAGCCCGCGGCAGGCGCTGAGTTCCACCCCACCCCGGAATCATGCCCAGGTTCACCTCGGGCGTGCCCAGACGGGCGTTCTCGGCGGCTATCCTTATATCGCAAGCCAGGGCTAGCTCCAGCCCCCCGCCCAGCGCCATGCCGTTGATGGCGGCAATGAGCGGCTTCCAGAGCTCCAGTCCGCGCATTATGCTCGCTGGCACGGACCAGGGGTCTCGGCGGTGCTCCTTCATGAAGGGCAGGGTGTCTTTTATATCGGCCCCGCCGCAAAAAGCCCTCTCGCCGGCCCCGGTAACGATGCCGACCCAGAGCTTGGGGTCGTCCCTGAAGTCCACCATTGCCTCCAGCAGTTCCCGCACCGTCTCCACGTTCAGGGCATTCATTGCCTCGGGGCGATTGATGGTGAAGATGGCGATCTTACCTTCCTTTTTATAATCAAGAGCCATAATAGACCTCCCTTCGCAACTTTTGAAAACTAATGGCCGATTAAAAAGAGGGGTATAACCGTGTGGATTTTAACAGAGGGCTTATATCAGCGTCAAGGCGTTGATGATTGCTGTGCCCACACCCCCCGCTTCCAGTTGTCTCTTTTCCCACCCTAACCCACCCTACGAGGGCTGGCGGCTAACCCTTCGCTTTTTTTGGGGGGGAAAGGGGGGATCAATCGGGGTGTTTAAGAGGGGCGCTAGCCCCTCTTTTCCTTAAAGGGCGGCGGGTGGGTTAAGATATAAAAAGGGTGGTTGGGCGGGTAAAGATTCCCCCGACTTGATTTAAC
>DUEC01000066.1 GCA_011176635.1 Dehalococcoidia bacterium
AATAGCCAGACCGGGAAGATAAATAGATGCCGGCTCTTTATATTGTGGCAACCCCGATTGGTAACCTGGAAGATATCTCCCTGCGCGCTCTGCGGACTCTGCGGGAGGTAAAGCTTATTGCCGCCGAGGATACCCGCCGCACCCGCCAGCTCCTGGCGGCTTATGATATCAAGACCCCGACGACCAGCTATCATGAGCGTAATAAGCTGGCCAAGCTGGACTACATTCTGAGCCGCCTTGAAGACGGGGATGTGGCTCTGGTCTCTGACGCTGGAATGCCGGGCATATCCGACCCCGGCCATGAGCTTATCGTCGCCGCCAGCCAGAAGGGCATTGATATAATCCCTATCCCCGGGGCTTCGGTGGTTGTCACGGCGCTGGCCGTCTCCGGGCTGGATACGGGGCAGTTTATCTACCTCGGCTTTCTGCCCCATAAAGCGGGTGCCCGCCGGCGCCTTCTCCAGTCTGTTGCCGAGGTAACCGCCACCATCGTTATCCTGGAGTCTCCCCACCGCCTGAAGGCGGCGCTAAAAGATATCTTGGCGGTGCTGGGAGACAGGGAAATAGCCGTCTGCCGCGAGTTGACCAAACTTTACGAAGAGGTCTTCCGGGGGAGGGTAAACCAGGCCATAGCTCACTTTACCGAGCCGAGGGGTGAGTTCACCCTGGTTATCGAGGGCAACAGAGAGCCGGCAAAACCTCAGCTGACCGAGGCTGTAGAGAAGCGTTTGCGGGCCCTGCGCCGCTCAGGAATAGCGGCTAAGCAGGCGGTCGCCGAGGTAGCCGCTGAGACCGGCTTATCCAAGAGGGAGTTATACCGGGCCTGGCTAAAGTTAGCTTAAAAGCTTTCAGGCATAGAGAGGAACTAGCAAATGCGCCGTGGTTGTACATCTTTGGGCGATGTCCAGTGCGATGAGTGCCAGCGCCTTATCCCCTATCCTGAGCGCTATCTGATTATCGACCAGGAGGAGGGCGCTATGGTGCGCCTGTGCCTTAACTGCTGCCTGGACAAGGGCTATGCTCGTTATACCGAGGATAAGGGGCAACAGACACTCACCTTCTTCCCCGAACAGCCTTATAAGGAATAGATTATGAGCCAGAGGATTTTTATTGGTGTCGCCTGGCCTTATGCCAACGGCTCGCTGCACCTGGGGCAGATTGCCGGCGCTTATCTGCCCGCCGATATCTTCGCCCGTTACCATCGCCTTAAAGGTAACGAGGTATTGATGGTATCCGGCTCCGACCAGCACGGCACGCCGATAACCATCAAGGCGGGGCAGGAAGGCAAAACGCCCGCCGAGGTTACCGCCCGCTATCACCAGCAGTTCCTTGAATCCTGGCAGAAGCTGGGCATCTCCTTTGATTTGTTTACCAACACCGGCACCGAGAACCACGCTAAAGTTACCCAAGACATCTTCCTTAAACTGCTGGAGAAGGGCTATATCTATAAAGATACCGTCTCCCAGCCCTACTGCCCCCAGTGTCAGCGCTTCCTGCCCGACCGTTATGTCGAGGGCACCTGCCCTCACTGCCATTCTGCCGGAGCCAGGGGCGACCAGTGCGACGACTGTGGCAAGCCGCTGAACCCGGAGGACCTGCTGGAACCCCGCTGCCGCCTCTGCGGCGGCACCCCCCAGTTCAAGGACTCGGAGCACTTCTTTTTAAAATTGAGCTATTTTCAAGACAAGCTTGCCGCCTGGGTGGGCGAGCAGGGTCATTGGAGACCAAATGTTTATGGTCTTACCCAGCGCTATCTGAAAGAGGGGCTTAAAGACAGGGCTATCACCCGGGATATAGACTGGGGGGTACCAGTGCCGGCTAAAGGTTTCGAGGACAAGCGCATCTATGTCTGGTTCGAGGCGGTCATCGGTTATCTCTCAGCGTCCAAAGAGTGGGCTAAGGCAAAAGGGGATGAAGATGGGTGGCGCCCATTCTGGCGGGACAAAGAAACCAAGGGCTATTATTTCATCGGCAAGGACAATATTCCCTTTCATACCCTCATCTGGCCGGCGATGCTGATGGGCTACGGGGGGCTTAACCTCCCCTACGATGTGCCGGCTAACGAGTTTTTGACCATCGAGGGCAGGAAGCTTTCCACCAGCCGCAACTGGGCGGTCTGGCTGCCCGACTACCTCTCCCGCTATGAGCCCGACCCCCTGCGCTACCTGTTATCGATAAACATGCCCGAGGGCGGGGACACCGATTTTTCCTGGCGCGAGTTCGTCCGCCGCAACAACGATGAGCTGGTGGCTACCTACGGCAACCTGGTCAACCGGGTGCTGACCTTTGTCTACCGTAATTTTGACGGTCGTGTGCCTACGTATGCTGATATGGGTGCTACTACTAATGTACCACCGCTTGACAGTAGGGATAGCGAGTTAATGGATAGGGCTTTCGCAATCTATAATCATATTTATGCTGATGATGGACCTCTCTCCGCGTGCCATTTTAAAAAAGCAATAATGATGGCTATGACGATAGCTCAAGAGGCAAACCGCTACCTTGACGAAAAGTCGCCGTGGAAGATAATTAAAGAGAACAGAGAGGCTGCGGCCACTTCTCTGTATGTAGCTATTTGTGTAATCTCCCGCCTGAAGACGGCGCTCTATCCCTTCCTGCCCTTTAGCTCACAGCAGGTGCATGAGTATCTTGGTTTTGAGGGCCGTCTCCAGGACTATGGCTGGCAGCCCGCTCCGCCGCCACCGGGGCAGAAGTTATTAGAGCCCAAGCCCCTGTTTACCAAACTGGAGGAAAAGCTGGTTGAGGAAGAGACGGCCCGGCTGGGGCAGGCCCACGCTTAGCCGCTCTGGCTGATTTTTTTGGGGGGAATGTTTGCAGTTAAACGATATTTACCGGTTGATTGGGGAAGACCTGGCCCGGGTAGAGAGCCAGATAAAGTCGGTCACCGAGGTTGACTCTCCGGCTCTGGCCGAGCTGTTGGAGCACAGCCTCAGAGAAGGCGGCAAGAGGCTCCGTCCCGTGCTTACCCTGCTCTCGGCTAAGTTCCACCACTACGACCTTGACCTGCTGCTGCCGATGGCTACCTCGGTGGAGCTTATGCACACCTCTACCCTAGTTCATGATGACGCTATCGACGACTCCGCCGTCCGCCGGGGCCGGCCCACGGTTAACAGCCTCTGGGGGGAAGACAGGGCGGTGCTATTGGGGGACTACCTCTTTGCCAAGGCGGGCGAGTTCGCCGCCCTGACCGGCAACTTGAGGGTAATCAGGCTCTTCGCCCAGACCCTCCAGATTATCTCCAGCGGCGAGTTAGGCCAGACCTTTGACGCCTTTGAGCTGGAGCAGAGCCGCGACCGCTACTTCAAGAGGATTGCCAGCAAGACCGCCTCCCTGTTCTCCCTGGCTACCGAGTCGGGGGCTGTTTTAAGCCAGGCCCCTGAGGAGCTGGTCAAGGTCTTAAGGGAATACGGCTATAACCTGGGCATTGCCTTCCAGATTGTGGATGATACCCTTGATTTCGTTGGAACCGAGAAGGAAATGGGCAAGCCGGTGGGCTCGGATTTAGCCCAGGGGACGCTTACCCTGCCGGCGATGCTCTCTTTGGAGCGCTACCCCGATGATAACCCGGTGATAGAGCTGTTCCGTAACCGTGATATGGCCGAGGGCGATAAAAAGAAGAAGATAAAAGAGGCCATAGAGATGGTCGCTGAGCCTTCGATTATCAAGCAGTGCTATGAGGTCGCCTCGGACTATTGCGCTAAGGCCTGCCGCCATCTGGGGCGCCTGCCCGATAACCCCAGCCGCCAGGTGTTAAAAGACATCGCCGCCCTGGTGCTGAGCCGAAAGAGCTAGGCGTAGCTCTCTTTCTTCTCGGTCGGCATTATTTCCTTGAAACGGTCAACGGCATAGCGGCAGGCGGCAAAGCCCTCCTTGCGGTGGGCGGCGGCTATAGCCACCACCAGGTTGATTTCGCCTACCTTGAGCTTGCCGATTCTATGGCAGATGGCAACGTTATTGACCGGCCACTTCTGCTTGATTTCTTCGGCTATCTGTTGCAGGCTGTCTTTGGCCGTTCCCTGGGGGTCTTGGTATTCCACGGAGAGGACCTGTTTACCCTGGGAGTAGTGGCGAATCAGGCCGATGTAGCTGGCCACGCAGCCGCTGTTATCGGTCTTGGCTCGGTTAATCACCAGCTCAGGGGAGATAGGCTTTTGTGTAATCTCAATCACGCCACTATCACCTGGTAACCATCAGGCGGCTGGAGATTGCTTGGGGATAAGTCGGGGCGAGACCTTGGGCTTCTTGGGCGCTGGCTTGGCCTTGGCTTTGGGCGCCTCCGCTACCGGTTCGGCGGCGGGCGGGACGGTCGCTTTGACGGAGAGGGACTCGGTAAAGGTGGCTTCCAACTCTTCGCCCTCTATGGTCTCTTTAACGATGAGTTTTTCGGCGATGTGGACCAGTCTCTTCTTGTTTTCGCTTAAAATCTTCCTGGCGGCTCTATGAGCATTGCGGATAATCTTGTCGACTTCGTCATCAATCGAGTCAGCTATCCTGTCACCGTAGTCCTTCTGCTCCGAGATTTCACGACCGAGGAAGACCATTTCCTGCTTGTCACCGAAGGTTCTCGGTCCCAGTTTCTCGCTCATTCCGTAGGAGGTTACCATCTTGCGGGCAAGCTTGGTGGCTTCCTCAATGTCATTCTGGGCGCCGGTGCTCATATCATTGAAGATTAGCTCCTCGGCGGTATGTCCCGCCATCAGGGTGGCTAGCATATCCTTGAATTGGGAGCGGGTCATCAGGTAGCGGTCTTCGGTGGGCAAAAGCCGGGTATAACCGCCCATCAGCCCCCGGGCCACGATGGAGATTTTATGCACCGGGTCGGCGTTGGGCAGCATTTTAGCCACCAGGGCATGCCCCGACTCGTGATAGGCGGTAATTTCCTTTTCCTTGGGGTTTATCTTGCGGCTCTTCCTCTCCGGGCCGGCAATCACCCGGTCTATTGACTCCTCAAGCTCCTTCATCTCGATGACCTTCTGGCCCCGCCGTGCCGCCAGGATGGCCGCCTCGTTGACCAGGTTGGCCAGGTCGGCGCCGCTGAAACCAGCCGTCTGCTTGCCCAGTACTTCCAGGTCGACCGACTCCGCCAGCGGCTTGCCCTTGGAGTGGACCTTGAGAATAGCGGTCCGGCCGTTGATATCGGGTCGGTCGAGGATTACCCGCCGGTCAAAGCGCCCGGGGCGAAGTAAGGCCGGGTCGAGGATATCGGGGCGGTTGGTCGCCGCCAGGACAATAACGCTGGTATTGGTGTCAAAGCCGTCCATCTCCACCAGAATCTGGTTGAGGGTCTGCTCCCTCTCGTCGTGGCCTCCGCCCAGCCCCGCCCCACGATGGCGACCGACGGCGTCAATCTCATCAATGAAGACAATGCAGGGGGCGTTGCGCTTGGCTTGCTCAAAGAGGTCGCGGACACGCGAGGCGCCAACGCCGACAAACATCTCGACGAATTCGCTGCCGCTGATAGAAAAGAAGGGCACCGCAGCTTCACCAGCTACCGCCCGGGCCAGCAATGTCTTTCCTGTGCCCGGCGGACCTATCAGTAACAGCCCCTTGGGAATGCGTGCCCCCAGACGCTGGAACTTCTCCCTTGACTTAAGAAAATCGACCACTTCGTGCAGCTCCTCTTTGGCTTCCTCCACGCCGGCGACATCATCAAAGGTCACCGTTGGCGTGCTCGCCGGGAAGAGTCGGGCCCGGCTGCGGCCAAAGCTCATCGCCTGACTGTTAGCCCCCCGTGCCGAGCGGAATAAAAAGAAGATTAAGGCGCCAAAGAGTAACAGGGGAATGAAAGTCATCAGCAGACTGCCCCAGGCAAATCCTGACGGTTTTACCTCGTAGTCCACTCCCTCAAGGTTAAGCCCCAGTTCCTGAAGCTCGACCAGGGTAAGGTTGCCGATAGAGGTTTTTAGCTCGGTGCCGTCGGTGGTGGTGATTTGCAGTTCCTCATTGTCCACTATAATGGCGGCTATCTCGCCGTTTTGGGACATGGCGATAGCTTCATCCAGCCCGATTTCAACCGGCTTCTGGGTTATCGGGAAAAGCTGGTAGATGAGTACTACCGCCGCCACCAGAATGACGATATATATTAAGCTATTGCGTAACCAGCCTGACTTCATCCTTAATACCCCTAGCTTTTATATTATTATACCAGAAATGGTTGTCAATAGGAAAAATTTACTAGTACTTGCCTTTTAAAGGCTGTTGTAGGTCTCCTGGAGGAGGAGGGCGTCCCCCTCCAGGCTGGGGCTTTCGCAGATTACCAGCCCCCCGGCCCCGTAGTCCTTGAGCGCCCGGAGAAGCTCAATATATTGCAGGTCGGACTCTTTTAAGTCCAGGTGCTTTCTTTCCCCCTTTTGCCCGTAGGCGATGCCGGAGACGTGGATGTGCATGTTCTCTATAGCTTTGGCTCCCAGCCCCCCTTTAATCTGCTCCAGGATGGAGGCGAACTCCGGGTAGGAGTTGGAAGCCCCGCTGCGGGCGTGCCAGTGGGCGAAGTCCATGCAGATGCCCACTCCCTCCAGCTCGTTGCAGAGCTTGATTACCTCTTCTATGGTGCCGAACTGGCTGGGCTTGCCCATGACCTCGGGCCTGACCTGCACCGGGTTACTCTCTTTTTTGAGATGGTTGATGACTTCGGCCAGGTTTTTCCTCACCGTCTGGTAGGTCTGCTCGGGCGGGTCGCCGAGGTAGTAGGCGGCGTGAAAAACGATGCTCTCCGCCCCGCAGGCGGCGCCGATGCGGGCGGTCTGTATTATCCTCTCCTGGCTGGCGGCCACCTTTTCCGGCTCGCGGGCATTGAGGTTGATGTAGTAGGGGCCGTGAGCCGATAGCTTCACTCCCTGGCTCTGTGCCGTTTCCGCCACCAGTCTAGCCCCTGCCTCCCCCATCCTCACCCCGTAGACGAACTCTATCTCCAGGCAGCCCAGTCCCAACTCGGCGATGCGCTTGATGCCGTCTATAGTGGAGGCCGTCCTGGCGCTGTGGGGAGTGCCCCCGGTGCCGAATAGTAGTTTATCCATAGTTTAAGTATAACATAAAGCGGAAGGGCTATCTGGCTGTGGTATAATAGCGTTGAATAGGCGGTTATAGGCCGTTGGTGGCATAAGGAGGTGTGGAAAATGTCTTATTTGTATATGGATGAGATGAAGGATAGGAACGATGTTAAAGGATTGATAAAGGCTTTGAAGAGTGAGGATTCGCTGGGCAAATTCCACGCAGCAATGGCTCTTGGAGAGATAGGAGATGCCAGTGCAGTAGAGCCTCTCACGAAGGCCTTGAAAGATAAATCCAAGGATGTTCGAAGTAGTGCAGCGGGGGCTCTTGGGGATATAGGAGATATCAGAGCGGTAGAACCTCTCATTAAGGCTCTGAAGGATAAAGATTCCCATGTTCGCGGTGTGGCAGCATCGGCTCTTGGTGATATAGGGGATTCCAGAGCGGTAGAACTCCTCATTAAGTCTCTGAAGGATGAACATATTCGGGGGAGAGCAGCAATGGCTCTGGGTAAGATAGGGGATATCAGGGCAGTGGAACCTCTCACTAAAGCTCTGAAGGATGAGGATAAGGGAGTTCAGGAAACTGCGCAAGAGGCTTTAAAGAAGATAAAGGCGAAGAAAAAGTAAAGACTGGGTCTAGGGAGGCTAATTTCTGGAATCGTTAGAAGTAGCGCGCAAAGCGGTTGAGGCTGCCGCCGATAAGCAGGCCAGCGACATTGCGCTCCTGGATGCCCGCAAGGTATGCAGCTTCGCCGATTATTTTGTCATCTGCAGCGGCGATTCCGAGAGGCAGATTTCGGCCATCTATGATGAGGTGGGGCACCGCTTAAAGCAGGAGGGCGTTCTACCCTATCACTACGAAGGGACTATAGACTCCGGCTGGCTGCTGTTGGACTTCGGCGATATTATCGTCCACATCTTTGCCCCTTTTGAGCGGGAATACTACCAGCTTGACGAGCTCTGGAGTAAGGCCGTACCAGTGCTCAGGATTCAGTAGCCGAAGATTTCCTGCGGGGAGAAGAAGAGCTTGATTTCCTCCTCGGCGGTGGCTGGTGAGTCCGAGCCGTGAACGCTGTTCCGCTCAATGTCCAGCCCGAAGTCGCCTCTTATGGTGCCTTTTTCCGCATTAGACGGGTCGGTGGCGCCCATCGCCTTTCTGATTACCTCTACGGCTTTCTTGCCCTCAAAGACGGCGGCGACAATGGGGGCGGAGCTGATATAGTCCACCAGGTTATCGTAGAAGGGCTTGTCTTTGTGGACGGCGTAGTGTCTTTGGGCCAGGGCTTTATCCAGGTGAAGGAGCTTTATGGCCACCAGCTTTAAGCCCAGCTTTTCCAGACGGGCGATGATGGTGCCCGCCAGGTCTCTCTGCATGGCGTCGGGTTTGATTAAGACTAAAGAGCGTTCCATTTTTTAAGCTCCTTATAGAGGATATAGTTTATTGGGTTTTTTAGCAAGCTGGCGACTCTATCCCCTCCCCTAAGTTTTTCTTCCCATACCCACCCGCCCAAAGGGGTTTCACCCTCTTTAACACTCCCCCAATGGGAGGGGGGAAAGAAAGTGTTAGAGGCTCTAGCCTTTGAGGGCGGGCTGGGTGAGACGCAGAACAAACTCTAGAAACAAGGAGGGGTGGGGAAGTAAACCTAGTCCATATCCCAGATAACCGCCCCGATTTCAGGCATTGCCCCTCGGCTCCTGCCTGGTGCTGAGGATAAACATGGTGGCTATGCTATCGGCGATGAGGGCGCCGTCCTTGAGCCTTACCTCTCCCCTGGCCTCGACCAGCCTTCTCGTCTTTTTGGTCACGGCGGCGGTGACGGTGAGGTGCTCGCCTATCTGGACCGGGCGTTTAAACCTGGCCTGCATTTTGGCGGTTACGGTATTTACCCCGGAGAAGAGGGCGGCGTAGCTCATGGCTTCATCGAGGAGACAGCTTATGATGCCGCCGTGGACCAGCCCCGACCAGCCCTGGTGATTTTTCTGGGGGGTGAACTCCGACTTGACCTTCTTGCCCTCCTGGGCGAATTTCAGTTTCAGGCCGATGGGGTTCTTCGGCCCGCAGACGAAACACATGTCGTATTCCTTTTCCGTGTCAACCGATACCTGGGGCCAGTTTGCCATTTTCGCTCTCCTTAAATCAGCGGTGTCGGCGCCGGGTGATGGCCGGTCGCCTGAGGTACAGCGGCTGGAGGGTGGCGGGGTGGTCGTAATCGCCGGCCTCAAGCCGCGGCCTGGCCAGCTCCGCCAGCCGGCTGGCCCGGCGGGGTCGGGCGGGGGCGATTACAGCTTTTTGCCCCAGCTTTTTCTTGAGCTTTTGGGCGATAAGGGACACATATTCCCCGCAAAACAGGGTCTTGCCGCTTATCTCTCCATCCAGGGCGTCGACGGTGGTTATGTGCTCGGGGGCAAGCTGGCGCCACCGGCCGTCTTTCTTCTGGTAGAGGGCGGTGGCAATCTCCCCCCGGCCGGCATTGAATACAGGGCAGACGGGCAAGGCGCTTTCGGCGTGCTGGTAGGCTTCCAGTTCCAGGCTGCTGATGCCGATGATGGGGACTTTGAGGCTGAAGGCTAAGCCCTTGGCCGTGCTCAAGCCCACCCGCAGTCCGTTAAAGCTCCCCGGGCCTTTAGCCACGATAACACAGCTTACCGATTTAAGCCCCGATTTAGCCTCGTTGAGCAACTGAGCCAGCCGTGGCAGTAGTTCCACGCTGTGGTTCTGCCCGCAGCGCCAGGTCGCCTCGGCCAGCACTTTGCCGTCCTCCACCAGAGCCAGGCTGGCGCTATCGGTTGAGGTATCTATTGCCAGTTGCATTTTTTATAGTTCGGCCACTATATTGCGGTAGCGCTGACCGCGGGGCTTGAGTTTTAGACGGCGCTCGGTATCGGCAAGATAGTCTATTTCAATCAACAGGTGCTCCGGCGGCAGCAGGCTCAAGCCCTTTTCCGCCCACTCCACGACGCAGACGCCACTGCCGTATAGATAATCATCTAGGCCCAGCTCGGCAATCTCCTCCAGATTTTCCAGCCGGTAGAGGTCTATGTGATATAGCGGCAGCCTGCCCTTAAGCTCCCTGACGACAACAAACGAAGGGCTGGCGGCATACTCCTCGATATCCAGCCCCCAGGCGATGCCCTGGGTGAGGCAGGTCTTTCCCGCCCCCAGACCGCCCACCAGGAGGAAGTTATCTCCGGGCTGGACCAGTTCGCCAAGGCGAGTGCCCAGTTTCTGGGTCTCCTCCGGGCGGTGGGTGATTATCTCAAGCTGGCTCATCGCTGGCTGAAATGCTCCCACCCCGCCCTGACCACGCTCAATGGCTTTCCCTGGCGGTCGACCACGCTTACCCCATCGCCGGCGACAATCTCACCGATGACCGTTATCGGGCAGGAGGCGGCTTTTTTTACCCTTTCTATGACCTCAGCCGAGGCGGTAAAGAGAAGCTCGTAGTCCTCCCCGCCGGATAAAGCCAATTCTAAGGCTCTTTCACCGAAGGCGGCTTTGACCAAAGGCTCAATGGGCACGCGCTCAGCCTCTATCCGAGCGCCGACCTTACTTGCCTTGCCTATCTGTCCCAGGTCGGCGAGCAGCCCATCGCTGATATCTATGGCCGTTTTCACTCCCTGCTCTACCAGTAGCTGACCTTCGGCGATGCGGGGGGAGGGGTTTAAGAAGGCCTGCTTGAAAAGCTCGGTGGCTTGAGGGTCGAATTTGAGCTTTTTGGTTAGCATCTCCAGCCCGGCGGCAGCCGCCCCCAGGTAGCCGGTAATGGCTATAAGCTCCCCTGGTCGGGCGTTGGAGCGGGTCAGCAGCTGCTTTTTGGGGCTAGTGCCCAGAACAGTGATGGTGATAGCCACTAAGGGCGCCGAGCTGATATCCCCGCCGACTATGGTCACTCCGTATTGCTTGGCTAAATCAAGCATCCCTTTGTAGAGGGCGGTGACGTCTTCCACCTCGGTGCTATCGGGCAGGGCTAACGATACCAGGGCGTATCGGGGAATGCCGCCCATAGCGGCAATATCGCTTAAATTTACCGCCAGCGCCTTGCCGCCCAGTTCCGGCCAGGGGGCAATGCCGGGAGGGAAGTGGACGCCTTCAATAAAGGAGTCGACGCTAGCCAGTTGTATTGAGGCGTCACCCTGCCAGGCGGCAGCATCGTCGCCGATGCCGATGAGCAAGCGCTCGTCGCCCCCGCCGGCCATTTTGGCCAGGAGGTCGATGAGCCCGAATTCGCCC
>DUEC01000067.1 GCA_011176635.1 Dehalococcoidia bacterium
CCAGAAGGACAAAAAATACCAGGTAGCCTCTCTACTAACCACCATAACCGAGGACTATGAGCGGGTCAGTCTGCACGGCGTGCGCCGTATTATGGTGGAAAAACAGGCACGCTCCCTGGACATACCCATTCACGAAGTCCTTATCCCCAAGTCCTGCTCCACCGAAGAATACGGCGCCAGAATGAAGGCAGCCCTGGAAAAGTTCAAGCAGGACGGCATTGAGGCGGTAGCCTTCGGCGATATTTTCTTAGAAGAGGTGAGGAAGTACCGGGAGGAAAACCTGGCTAAGGCAGGCATGAAGGGCGTCTTCCCAATATGGGGAAGAGACTCCGCCGAGCTCGTCGGCTCGTTTATTGCTTCCGGCTTCCAGTCCATAGTTACCTGCATCGACAGCAAAGTCCTGGATAAGAAATTCCTGGGCAGGAAGCTTGATAAAGACTTTATCGCCGAGCTTCCCCCCGATATAGACCCCAGCGGCGAGAACGGGGAGTTTCACACCTTTGTCTATGACGGCCCGATATTCAAACAGGGGATAGGCTTTCACCGGGGGAAATCGGTATTGAGGGAGTCCTTCTACTTTCTTGATTTAATACCCGAAGAAGAGTATTGACTTAACCAGACCGAGGGGGTAAGATTTGGCCAACATGGGTATATGGTTCAACCAAAGGAGGTAGCGAAAATGGGGAAATATAAAGGAATTAAATGGCTGGTTGTGGGCTTGGTTACCCTGGCCATGCTTATGGGCAGCGGATGCGTCACCAACTCGCCGCCGATTATCTACAGCCTCACCCCCAGCGCCACCAGCCTGGGGCCCGGGGCCAGCTGCACCGTAAGCTGTAGCGCCAGCGACCCCAACGGCGATACCCTCATCTATGCCTGGTCGGTCAGCGGCGGGGCTATAACCGGAACAGGCAGCGCCGTTACCTGGACAGCGCCGGCAACCCAGGGAACCTATACCATCACCGCCAACGTCAGCGATGGCAGGGGCGGGGAAGACAGCGAGAACTGCACCGTTAGTGTAGCCAATACGCCGCCGTCTATCGCCAGCCTCACCCCGAGCGCCAGCAGCGTGATACCCGGGGGTAGCTGTACCATAACCTGCAGCGCCAGCGACGCCGATGGCGATACCCTCAGCTATTCCTGGTCAGCCACCGGCGGGGCTATAACCGGAACGAGCAGCATCGTTTCCTGGACAGCGCCGGCAACCGAGGGAAGCTATATAATCAGCGTGACCGTCAGCGATGGCAAAGGCGGGACAGACAGCGAGAGCTGCGCTATCACCGTCGAAACGATATTCGGTGCCCTCAACATCAATTCCAATCCCGATGGAGCCAGAATCTACCTTGATGGGGTCTATACGGGGAATATAACCCCCTACGTCATAACCAACGTAGCCCCCGGTCTCCATACTATCGGGCTGGAGCTTTTCTATTACAATACTATGGAGGGGCAGGTAACGGTCACCGCCAATGAGACCGCCTATATCAATTGGCCGCTCGTCTCGGCCACAATAGAGTATGTAACCATACAGCTCGGCGATACCAACGGTCAGGACAGCTATGTAAGAAATGACATCCCGGCCACGAATTATGGAAATGAAGTTTACCTATCTGCTGGTTCTAATGCTACAGGAATCAGTAGAGCTTTCATCCAATTCAACCTCACCGAGCTTCCCGGAGATGCCGTAATAATAGATGCCACCCTGGGACTAAACTACTTCGACACGAGCCCGGCTCTGGCCGGCTTCATTGGAGCTTACCAGGTGCTGGTATCCTGGGACGAAGCCACTATAACCTGGAACACCCAGCCCAACGCGTCGACGGTACTGGAAGCCGTCTTGAATCTGCCGACTCCGGCCACCGGCGGTTTTGTCTACTGGACCATTACCGACCTGGTTCAGGGCTGGTGTGACGGCAGCATATCAAATTACGGGGTAATGATGGCAGATCCCGATGAGAGCACCCAAGAGGCCTGGAAAGTATTCCACTCTTCCGAGGATCCCTCTCCCAGCCCGCATCCCCAACTAATTATTACCTACTACGACCCAACCCCTTAACCGGCAGCCAATAAAATGAGGAAAGCCTCACTTACGGTGAGGCTTTCCTCCCCGTCTGGCAAGTAGCTAAAAAGCAAATTTAAGAGGAAGACTGCTTGACCTGGGCAGGGAACTGGCCGGGGTCTAAAGAGCTAACAGCTACTTAAAGCACAGAGCGCCGGTGGGACAGCTATCCACGCACTCGCGGCATTCCTGACACGCCGACTTAGCCAGGGGCTCGTCGCCGAAGGTGGACATTCTGCGGTTGAAGCCGCGGTGGGCAAAGCCAAGGGCGCCGATGCCCAGGCGCTGTCGGCATACCCAGATACAGCGGCCGCAGAGGACGCACTTATTGGGGTCGTAGGTAAACTCGGGGCTGCTGGAATCTACTTTCAGATTGCGCAGCAGCTTGCGGAAACGCTTGGTCTTAAGCTTAACCCCCAGGTGAGCGGCTATCTTCTGCAGTTCGCAGGCACCGCTGGCCGGACAATTAGCACAGTCGACCACATTGCTGGCCAGAAGCAGCTCCAGGGCGGTACGCGCTAATCTTAAAGCCATCGCCCCTTTGGTGTCCACCACCATGCCCTCGGCTACGCTCTGGGTGCAGGCGGTAACCGGCTGGCTTTCGCCCTCCACCTCCACCCAGCAGAGACGGCAGGAGGCGTCCGGCGTTGCTTTCTCACGGAGGGCGCAGAGATTGGGGATGTAAATGCCGTTATCCAGCGCCGCCCAGAGGACACTCTGCCCTTGAGGGGCTTTTATCTCCTTGCCGTCAATAGTTAAAGATACCGTCTTCATCTTTTTATTTTGGCACCTCGCTGGGCGGCGATAGCTTGACGATGGCGTTATACTGCGGGGGGCAGGAGGTAAGGCAGGTGCCGCACTTGACGCACTTCTCCTGGTCGATAATCTTGTAGCGCTTCCTGGGGTGGCTGGAGATGGCTTCCACGGTGCAGGTGCCGACGCAGGCATCGCAGGAACGCTCGCACTTCTCGGGGATGATGTAATAGGCGATGAGCTCCGGGCACATCAGCGCCGGGCAGCGCCCTTCCTTGATATGCGCCTCATATTCGTCGCGGAAATAGCGCAGGGTGCTCAGGATGGGATTGGGCGCCGTCCTGCCCAGCCCGCAGAGCGAGCCCGCCTTGATGTCCTCGGCCAGCCCAACGAGCATATCCAGGTCCTTGATTTCACCCCCGCCCCTGGTAAACTCGGCCAAGACCTCCAGCATCTGCTTCGTGCCCAGGCGGCAGAAGGTGCACTTGCCGCAGGACTCGCGCTGGGTGAACTCCAGAAAATAGCGGGCTATCTCCACCATGCAGTCGTCCTCGTCAAGGACAATCATGCCCCCGGAGCCCATCATCGCCCCGGCCCGGGTCAAGGAATCGAAGTCAATGGGCAAATCCAAGGCCGATTCGGGCAGACAGCCGCCGGAGGGACCTCCTATCTGCACCGCCTTGAAGCGCTTGCCCCCGGGAATGCCGCTGCCGACATCGAAAATAAGCTGGCGCAGGGTGGTGCCCATGGGCACCTCGGCCAGCCCGGTGTTGACCACCTTGCCAGCCAGGGCGAAAACGGCCGTCCCCTTACTTCCCTCAGTGCCGATAGCGGCAAACTTCTCGGCGCCGTCGCCGATGATACGGGAGATAAAAGCCAGCGTCTTGACATTGTTGATAAGGGTGGGCTTGCCGTAGAGACCGCTGGTGGCCGGATAAGGGGGGCGGTAATTCGGGGTGCCCGCCTCTCCCTCCAGCGAGGCAATCAGCGCCGTCTCTTCACCGCAGACGAAGGCGCCCGAGCCCTGAAAGAGCTTTATACTAAAGCTGAAATCACAGCCCAGGATATTCCGCCCTAGCAGATTGAGCCTTTTGGCCTGGCGGAGAGCCATGCGCACGCGTTTGACCGCTAAGGGATACTCGGCGCGGACATAGATATAGCCGTATCGAGCGCCGGTGGCATAGGCGGCAACCAGCATGCCCTCAATCACGGAGTGGGGGTCGCTCTCCAGGATAGCCCGGTCCATAAAGGCGCCGGGGTCGCCCTCATCGCCGTTGCAGATGACGTATTTGGGTTTGCCGGGGGCGTTGCGGCAGATTGCCCACTTCTCTCCGGTAGGAAAGCCGGCGCCGCCCCTGCCCCTCAACCCAGAGCTCTTGACCTCGGCTATAACCTCCTCCGGCTCCATCTGGAGCGCCTTGACCAAAGCCGAATAGCCGCCGTTAGCGATGTAGTGCTCTATATCTTCGGGGTCGATAAAACCGCAGTTTTTCAGGATAAGCTTACTTTCAAAGCGGGCGCGGGGGAAATCGGCAAAGCTGGGGACAAGCTCGTTTTTCTCCAGGGCGCCGAGGACAAATTCCAGGCAGGGGTCATCACCGAGGATAAATTCCCTGACCAGCCTTCGGGCCACCACCGGATTGACCTGCTGGTAGACAATAGGAGGAAAACCGGGCTTGCTGATAACGACTATCGGCTCGGCGTAGCAGTGCCCCATGCAGCCGACCTCGATGACAGGGCAGTCGAGCTTGTGCTTTTCAAGCTCCCTCTTGATGGCCCGGATGACCTCAAGCGCCCCGGCGGCACGACCGCAGGTGGCCGCCCCCACCATGATTACCGTTTGGCCATCCTGGAGCTCCCGCCATCGGGACTGTGCCTGTCTCTTTATTCCCTCGAAGGTTGAGGCCGCTTTCTGCTGACCGCTTGCTTTCACCGCTTCTCTTTTTCCAGCTTGAACGAGAGCAGGATTCCGTCCACCCTGGTCGGTTCAACCTTACCTTCCGGCTTATCATCGACCACGGTTACCGGCGCCAAAACACAGCAGCCCACGCAGGCGACGGTATCCAGGTCGAACTCGCGGTCAGAGGTGGTCTGCCCCCGGTCAATATTCAGCCTTCTCTTCCAGGCGTCCAGGGCGATGTAGCCGCCCTTCATATGGCAGGCAGTGCCCAAACATACCCTTATTGAGTGCTTCCCCGGGGGACTAAAGCGGAACTGATTGTAAAAGGTAGCCACGCCGTAAACATCCATCTCAGGGATATCAAGGAACCGGGCAATCTCCAGCATGGCCTCCCGGGGGAGATAGCCCAACCCGCCCTGGACCCTCTGCAGGATGGGGATAAGGTTGCCCTTTTTTCGGCCGAAGCGGTTTATAATTCGCCTGGTCTGCCCTCTGTCTTTAGCCTTTTCTTTAGCCATCTTAAGCCAGTTGCATTATATGATAGCCGGCCTATCGGCGCAACCAGCCAAAGAAAAAGGGCTGGGCTTTTTAAGCCCAGCCCCCATTTAGTCGAGCTATTTATCTTAAGAAGGCACCTCGGGCAGTTCGAGCATCGCCTTCCTTACCTCTTCCTCGGGATAGGCAAAGTCCTGGAGCTTGCCCGACAGGTAGGCGTCATAGGCACCCAGGTCGAAGTGGCCGTGCCCGCTGTGAGCTATCAGGATGGTCTTGGCTTCGCCCGATTCCTTGCACTTAAGGGCTTCGTCAATAGCCACCTTAAGGTCGTGGCAGGGCTCAGGGCCGGTGATGATGCCCTCGGTGCGGGCGAATTGCACGCCGGCCTCAAAGACCTTGGTCTGAGGTTCCGCCTGGGCTTCAACCAAGCCCAGCTTATGGAGGTGACAGATGATGGGCGCCATCCCGTGGTAGCGCAGTCCACCGGCATGGATTGGGGGCGGAACAAAGGTATGACCCAGGGTATGCATCTTGAGCAGGGGGGTGAGACCGGCCAGGTCGCCAAAGTCATAGGTGTACAGTCCCTTGGTAACGGTGGGACAGCTTTCTGGCTCAACGCAGATAATGCGCATATCCGGTTTCTGGCCGCTAATCTTATCCCTTACCCAGGGCAGGAACTGGCCGGCGAAGTTTGAGCCGCCGCCAATGCAGCCGACAATGATATCGGGGTAGGCGTCAGCCATCTCCATCTGCTTTCTGGTCTCCTCCCCGACGATGGTCTGGTGAAGCAGGACATGGTTAAGCACACTGCCCAGGGAGTAGTGGGTATCGTCACGGCCGACGGCTTCCTCCACCGCCTCGCTGATAGCCAGCCCCAGGCTGCCGGGGCAGTCAGGCCACTTGGCCAGCATATCCCGCCCTGCCTTGGTATCGGGGCTGGGACTGGGGACGCACTTCGCCCCCCAGAGCTCCATGGCGATACGGCGATAGGGCTTCTGGTCATAGCTAATCCTGACCATATAGACCTTGATCTCGACGCCGAGGAATGCACCCGCCAGGGCCAGGGCGCTGCCCCACTGCCCGGCGCCGGTCTCGGTGGTTATACGCTTGATGCCCTCCATCTTGTTATAGTAGCACTGAGCTACCGCCGTGTTTGGCTTGTGGCTCCCTCCCTGGCTTGTCCCCTCGTATTTGTAGAAGATTTTAGCCGGCGTATCCAGAGCCTTCTCCAGCCGACGTGCCCGGTGCAAAACGGTTGGCCTCCAGGTGCGGTAGATCTCCAGCACCTCGTCAGGGATTTCAATGTAGCGCTCGGTGCTCACCTCCTGCATGATAAGACCCATAGGAAACAGCGGCGCCAGGTCATCGGGGCCTATCGGCTTTCCCGTGCCCGGGTGCAGTACCGGCGGCAGGGGCTCAGGCAAATCAGCCTGGATGTTATACCACTTGGTCGGCATGTCCTTCTGGTCTAGAAACCACATTGACCTTTCCATTTTGTCCTCCTTTTATTTTTAATTTCCAGTTTATTTAAAAGACCTCCCGCCCTCTAAAGGACAGAAGGTTTGCTTTCCCGGTGCCATCTTTCCTAGCAATTGCTGGCTGACCACCATTCAGTAAAATAATGCTTAAATATAACCCAGTTAATGGTTTTTTGTCAATACGCGTGGGATTAACGGAGCACTTGTCAACCAAACCGATAGGGAATATAATACCGCCAAATGGTTAAGGGATATCTTCTCATCAAGCTGGTTCCAGGGTTGGAAGAAAGCGCTCTCTCCCAGATTCGCGCCACTCCCGGCATCACCGATTTAAACCTCGTCTTCGGGCAATGGGACGCGATAGCCACCGCCGAAGCCAAGACCCTGTTTGAGCTGGCCAAGGTAATCGTCGGCGAAGTGCGCAGTGTCCAGGGAGTCCAGGACACCACCACCCTAGTGCAGGGTGAGCTTTAGGCGACGCTATTTTTAGCCGAAAAGGGATAAGAGCATGCCGCCCGTAGTTTCTATTATCGGTAAATCAAAGTCAGGCAAGACAACCCTCCTCGAAAAGCTGATTCGGGAGCTGAAATCGCGGGGCTACCGCGTAGCCACGGTAAAACACACCCCCCAGGACTTGAGCTTTGACGAGCCGGGCAAGGATAGCTGGCGCCACACCAGAGCCGGCAGCGAGGCTACGGTGCTCAGCTCCTCGGATAAGCTGGTCTTAATCAAGCCCGCCAGCGGCGACATCAGCCTCGAGCAGATAGCCCACCTCCTCGGCGAGGAATATGACATCATTCTGACCGAGGGCTTCCGGCAGGGCAATGCCCCCAAGATAGAAGTCCACCGCCAGCAGGTCGGCCCGCCCCTGGCCTCAGTCAAGAAGCTCATCGCCATCGCCACCGATGAGCCCCTGGAAACCAAGACCAGGCAGTTCTCCCTGGAAGATATTAAAGGCCTGGCCGACTTTTTGGAGAAGGGTTTTATCAAGCCTCAAAGAGAGCGAGTCTCCCTCTACGCAAACAATACCCCCATAGCCTTGAGCGGCTTCCCCAGGCAGATTATCAGCAATGTCCTGATGGCTTTAGCTGCCAGCCTGAAGGGAGTGGGCAAGGTAAAAAGCCTGGAGATTTTCTTAAAGAAGCCTGATTGACCAACGTTCTTCCCGTACTGCCTTTATCCTGG
>DUEC01000068.1 GCA_011176635.1 Dehalococcoidia bacterium
CAGGGAGGCCCGCACCGAGTACAGCGTTATCAGGTATGTCGGCGATTACACCCTGCTTGAGGTCAGACCGGAGACCGGACGCACCCATCAGATAAGGGTCCACCTGGCGGCCATTGGCTTTCCGGTGGTGGGGGACAAGGTCTACGGGGTTAAGTCCCCCTATCTGGAGCGCCAGTTTATGCACGCCTGCCGCCTGGGCTTTAAGCTGCCCTCAACCGGTGAATACATTGAGTTCAAGTCGGAACTGCCGCCGGATTTAGAGCAGGCGCTTAAGGATATTGGCTAGGTCTTGCGTCCCACCCAGCCCGCCCAAAAGAGGCTTCGCCTCTCTTTAGCTCTCCCCCCCTGATACTCTAGAATGTCGGGGAATTAGGTGGTAGAATGAGGGCGAGTAGTGAGGGGGTGAGACTATGAATCAGACTGCCCAATCAACGGCTTGCTGCGGTCTATATTGTCCTGATTGTATTCCTTCTAATCAGTCGTTGTTTAATGCTGCCGAAAAGCTGAAAGAGGAGTTGGACGGCAGGCAGTTTGAGAACTACGCCGAACTGAAGAGTGCCAATAATGTGGTATTTAAGGACTACGGAGTTTTCCAGAGGGTGCTATCTGAGATAATAAAGTTGAAGTGTGCCGTGCCATGTGTTAAAGGTGGTGTTGGTAATCCAAATTGTCGGTTTCGTCCTTGTGCCCGTAAAAAAGGGTTAAAGGGTTGCTGGGAGTGCTCTGACTTTGAAGAGTGTGAGTACTTAGAGCCTTCTGCCTATCATGGAGATACACTTAGATTCAATCTCCGTCTGATAAAGGAATATGGCATTGAAAATTGGGCGGATAAAAGAGGTAAACATTACCTATGGGACAAGTAGGAGAATTTACTAGATGACCCAAAAAGTCCGAGTCCGCTTTGCCCCCAGCCCCACCGGCTACCCCCACGTGGGCAATATCCGCACGGCCATGTTCAACTGGCTCCTGGCCCGCCACAGCGGCGGCAAGTTTGTCCTGCGCATTGAGGACACCGATGTCGCCCGCAAGGTAGAGGGCGCGGTGAAGGCTATCATGGACAGCCTGCGCTGGCTGGGCATTGACTGGGATGAAGGCCCCGATGTCGGCGGGGACTACGGCCCCTACTATCAATCAGAGCGCCTGGAGCTTTATAAGTCAGCCGCCGAAAAGCTTATCGCCCAGGGGGACGCCTACTACTGCTACTGCTCCCCGGAGCGATTAGCGGAGCTGCGCGCCGAGCAGGTAAGGAGAAAACAGCCGCCGGGATATGACCGCCTCTGCCGTAACTTAAGCCAGGAGGAGCGGGTCAAAAAGGAAGCCGAGGGGATTAAGCCGGTGGTGCGCTTCAAGACACCGCTGGAGGGGCAGACCGCCTATAAAGACGTCATCTGGGGGCAGGTGGTCGTTGAGAACAGCACCCTGGACGACTTCGTCCTGCTTAAATCGGACGGCTTTCCCACCTACCATCTGGCCAATGTCGTCGACGACCACGCCATGAAGATAAGCCATGTCATCCGCGCCGAGGAGTGGATTTCCAGCACCCCCCGCCACCTCCTCCTCTATAAAGCCCTCGGGCTGGAGCCGCCGCAGTTCGTCCACCACGCCATGATTTTGGGCCCCGACCGGGCCAAGCTGAGCAAGCGCCACGGCGCCGTGTCCATCCTCGACTACCGGGATATGGGCTACCTGCCCCAGACCATGTTCAACTTCCTGGCCCTCATCGGCTGGTCTCTGGATGATAAGACCGAGCTCATGTCCCGGCAGGAGCTGATAGACAACTTCTCCCTGGAGAGAATCGGCAAGACGGGCGCCATCTTCAACCGGGAGAAGCTGGACTGGATGAACGGCGTCTATATCCGCAAGCTGACCGCCGAGGAGTTCTTTGAAGCGGTACAGCCCTACATAATGGAAGACCTTGACGCCGGCAAGGCATTGATAGAAGACGAAGAATACGTCAGGGCCGTCCTGCCTCTCGTCCAGGAGCGCGCCCGCACCTTGCTTGAGGTGGTCGAGCTGACCCGCTTTTTCTTTGTCGACCAGCTTGAATATGCGCCCGGACTGCTCATCGGCAAGAACATGGATAAAGCCGCCACCGCTAAAGCGCTAAAGGCGGCTCAAGATAAACTAAAGCCCCTAAAGCCCTTTGACACCGACTCCCTGGAAGCGGTGCTCCGCCCGCTGGCGCCCGAGCTGGGGCTCAAGACCGGCCAGCTCTTCGCCGCGCTCAGGGTAGCCGTTACCGGTCGTACCGCCGCCCCGCCCCTCTTTGATACCATGGCGGTGCTGGGCAAAGAGCGCTGTTTAAAGCGGATTGAAGCGGCACTGGCTAAGCTATGAACGGGGGTTCTGTCCTCTCCGGCTATCGTGTCCTAGATTTGACCGATGACAAAGGCAGGCTCTGTCCCCGCTATCTGGCCGATATGGGGGCGGAGGTCATCCGCATAGAAGAACCGGGCAAAGATTCCGGCTTTCACTGGCAGGACCTGGGCAAGCGCTCAATAACCCTCAACATAGAGCTGGAGCCGGGGCGGGAGATACTAAAGCGCCTGGTTAAGACCGCCGATGTCCTGGTGGAGAGTCACCCGCCGGGATACTTAGAGGCGCTGGGCCTGGGCTACTCACTTTTAAGTAAAATAAACCCCCGCTTGGTCGTGGCTTCGGTCACCGGTTTCGGGCAGAGCGGGCCTTACCGGGACTACAAATCGTCTGATATAGTGGCCAGCGCCCTGGGCGGGCAGCTCTATCTCTCTGGAGAGCCCGATTGGCCGCCGCTAAAACCCTTCGGCGACCAGAGTTATTACCTCGCCTCCATCTTGGCCGCTATCGGCGTCCTGCTGGCGCTGTTGAGGCGCCATACCTCGGGCCGGGGACAGCACGTTGATGTTTCCTTGCAGGAGTGCGTCGCCGCCGCCCTCGACCATGCCCTGGTGCGCTATTTCTATCAGGGCGAGGTGGCTAAAAGGCAGGGCGGTCTCCACTGGAACAATGCCTTCAACGTCTTCCCGGCTAAGGACGGCTATGTCTTGCTCTCCCTGTTTTACCAGTGGCATACGCTGGTGGAGTGGCTTGATTCTGAAGGCATGGCTGAGGACTTGACCGATGAGAAGTGGCGGGATAGAGATTATCGATTACAGCATATTGACCATGTTATCGATGTCCTGGGGCGGTGGGCAAAGAGCCACGACGTCGCCGGGCTGGTGGTGAAGGGGCAGTCAATGCGCTTCCCCTGGGCGGAGGTCGCTTCAATCCCTGGGCTTTTAGCCAGCCCCCAGCTGGAAGAGCGCGGTTTCTGGGTCGAGGTGGAGGACTCTGATAAGGGCAAAAAATACCGCTTCCCCGGAGCGCCCTGTAGCTTGAGCCGCTCGCCCTGGAAGGTGGGGAACAAAGCGCCCGGGACTGGTGAACACAATAGGGAGATATATCAGGAGTTGGGGCTATCGGAAAAGGAGGTAGAGGCTTTAATCAAGGAGGGTGTTATCTAAGGTCTTTCTTCCCATACCCACCCGCCCTGCCGTGCAGGGGTTTCACCCCTTTAATACCCTTTAGGGGGAGGAATAGATAAAAAATATGGGATCTGATTTAAGGCGGTCTGATGCGGTTAGAGAAAAGTCAGCTTGAGCCGGCCAGCGAGGTCTTAGCCCGTGCCTTTTTTGATGACCCGGCGCTTGTCCCGCTGGTTCCGGAGCCGCATAAGAGGATAGCGCTTTTGCGTTCGTTGTTCCGGGTGTCGCTAGGCCACGCCATAAAGCACGGCGAGGTATACTCCATTTCCCCCAAAATGGAAGGCGTCGCTGTCTGGCTTCCCTCAGGAATTCCGGAGATGACGCTCTGGCAAATGCTGCGCAGTGGCGGACCGGGGCTCCTGTTCAGGGTAAGCTGGAAACTGCTGTGGAAGATGAAAAAGGACGAGACTTTTGCCTCTAGGCTGCGCCGGCGCCTTGCCCCAACCCCCCACTGGTATCTGGCGGTCCTGGGCGTCGACCCCAAGTTCCAGGGCAAGGGTTATGCCAGCCGCCTGATGAAACCCATGCTCAAGAAGCTGGATGCGGGGAAAATGCCCTGCTATCTGGAAACCTCAACCGAGGAGTATGTCTCCATATACCGGCACTTCGGCTTTAAGATGGTCTATGAAGCGGAACTCCCCGGGAGTGGTAGCCCGATGTGGGCGATGGTGAGGGAGAAGGGTGGTTAGAGAAGTCTTGCTTCCCACCCAGCCCGTCTTAGGCGCTTTTAAGGGCGGTGGGTGGGAATAGATGACAAAGAATAAAATGACTACCCCAATCTTAAAAAATCTTCGCATCTTAGACTTCACCTGGGTGCTGGCGGGCCCTTACGCCACCCGCCTGCTGGCTGATTTCGGTGCCGAGGTAATCAAGATCCAGCCGCTTATACCCCAGGAAGAAGACACCTTCAGCCGCGGCTACTATAACACCTGGAACCGCAACAAGCTGGGCATAACCCTGGACCTCAATAAACCCCAGGGGGTGGCTCTGGCTAAAAAGCTGGTGGAGATTAGCGATGCCGTGGTGGAGAACTTTACCCCCAGGGTGATGGCTAACTGGGGCTTTGACTACGAAAAGCTCAAAGAAATAAAGCCCGATATCATCATGCTCAGCCTTTCCACCATGGGCAACAGCGGACCCTGGCGGGACTATAGCGGCTTTGGCCCCACCGTCCAGGCTTTCTCCGGCCTGACCCATCTCACCGCTTACCCCGGCCGGCCGCCGTCGGGGTTGGGCAATGCCTATGCCGACCATGTCGCCGCCCTGCTTGCCTGCCTGGCCCTGCTCGGCGCTCTTGAGTACCGGCTCAAGACGGGGCAGGGGCAGTACATCGATGTCTCCCAGGTGGAGGCGATGGCGGGCTTGCTCGGCGATGCCTTTGTTCCCGGTGAAGAGGCGGTTTTTCAGGGGGTCTATCGCTGTAAGGGCGACGACCGCTGGTGCGCCATTTCCGTTTTCAACGACGACGAGTGGCTGGGCTTTAAAAAGGCCCTGGGCAGTCCGCCCTGGGCCGAGGACGAGAGGTTTGCCACACCAAGCGGGCGTATCAAGAACAAGCAAGCGCTGGACGGGCTGGTGGAGGGCTGGACTAAAAAACAGAGCGCCGAGGAAGTAATGGCTCTGCTCCAGCATCAGGGGGTGGCTGCCGGCGCGGTGCAGGATGCCGCTGATTTGGCCCGAGACTCCCAGCTAAAGAAACGAGGCTTCTTCGTTGAGCTGGGTGGGACAATATCCGACGCCGTGCCTATAAGGCTCTCCGCTACCCCGGCCCGATATAACCGGGAGGCACCGGCTCCGGGCCAGGACAACGACTATGTCTATCGGAAACTGCTGGGAATGAGCCAGGAAGAACTGGCCGAGCTTAAAGGGCAGGGCGTAGTCTAAAAAGCCACTTAATTAACCTCTAACGATAGTCATGGGAAATAAGTACTAAATTCGGGGGGAAAAGTTAGCTTAGGTTAGGTCTCCTTCGTTGACATCGGCCAGCTAGCATACTATAATTTCCCCGCTTATTTTGATACTTCCAGTCCCGTGAGAATGTATTAGTTGAAGTATCTTCTCGGTCTTTTAGTCGGATTTGAAATCGCGGACGGCGTGTTAACCTATTTCCTCATCAAAAACGGCCTGGGCCACGAGGCCAATCCCTTTCTGCAGTCCATCGTCGGCGATGTCAACTTCATTATACTCAAAGTAGTCGGCGGGCTCATCTGCGCCCTTATTCTCTGGGACGTGCACAGGCGGCTGCCGCGGATAGCCTTTATCATCACCTCTTTCTTCACCGTATTCTACGCCCTCATCGTGAGCTGGAACCTGAGCATTTTCGTCATGGCTTGAGCTTGGTCACTGCTGGCACTGGGGGCAGAAGTAACTGCCCCGATTTCGGATGGCTAAGCGCTGGAGGGGCCTGCCGCAGACAGGACAGGATTCTCCCCGCCGGTGGGCCACCCGGAAGTGAAAGTGGGCGGTGCCTATCTCACCGCCGGGGCGGAAGTAGGTATCGGTGCTGGCCCCCTTATCGCCGATGGCTGCCACTAGCACCTGCTTGATGGCGCGGTAAAGGCGCTTGACCTCTTCCGCCGATAGGCTCCCTCCCGCCCTTAAAGGGTGGATTTTAGCCAGAAACAGGGCTTCGTCGGCGTACATGTTGCCGATGCCGGCCACCAGGCCCTGGTCGCAGAGCAGGGCTTTTATCGGCGCCGTGCGCTTGGCCAATGCTTTAGCCAGGACTCCAGCCGTAAAGCCGGCCTCCAGTGGTTCGGGGCCGAGCCTGTCCCCAACGCTATTTTTATCCGCCACCAGCCACATCACCCCGAACTTGCGCGGGTCGCGGAAGTAGACATTGGTGCCATCGTCCAGGTGGATTATGGCGCGGGTGAACTTTTCTGGCGGCTTTAGCCACAG
>DUEC01000069.1 GCA_011176635.1 Dehalococcoidia bacterium
ATACCGGACATACCTGTGTCTCTGTCGAAGAAGGGGATAGCAGCGGAACCCAGTAGAGCCACGACGACGACAATACTTAAAACCGGTACTCTGGTCACCACCCGCGTTACCCATGCCCAGAAGCCAGTAGGGGATTCATAGTTCTGGGCTGCGCCGCGTTGGATAAAGGGAATGCGGAACTTGTTCACTCTATCTCCCAGGAGTCCCAGCATGGCTGGCAGAAGTGTCAGCGAGGCGGAAATAGCCATAAACACGACCAAGATAGAGCCGATACCCATGGAGATAAAGATAGAGAGCGGGAAAATAACCAGACCAGTTAGCGCCAGCACCACGGTAAGACCGCTGAAGAACACCGCCCGACTGGCCGTGGCCCCGGCGACACCGATAGCATCCATTTTCTCCCGACCGCGTTGCCTTTCTTCGCGGAAACGTGTCAACACGAAGAGGGAGTAGTCTATCCCCACCGCCAATCCCATCATGGTAATCATGTTGGAAATCATAAAGGTAAGGTCCATAGTCTGACCCACTAAGGCAGTAAGGCCGAGGGCGACGGCAATAGAGACCATCGCGAGCACGATAGGCAGAATGGCTGCAGCGATGGCGCCGAAGACGATGGCCAGAATCACTATCGCCGCCGAGATGCCGATGGTCTCACCTCTTACCATCGAGCTTTCACCCAGCTCCATCGAATCAGCCATGAAAGAGGCGCTGCCCGTATAGAATATTTCGAAAGAGCCAGTAGCGTAGCTGTCCCCGATTTCATAGACTTGGTCCATTTTCTCGTCGGCGTCCATGGGCATGGTTAAGGCGATAAAAGTACTATGTCGGTCGGTGGAAACCATAGACGGGTCCTGGGTCATATAGTATGTAAAGCCGCTAAGAAAAACCTCCTCTCCCAGCATCATCAACTCATCATAAAGCTGTTCAACGTGAATCTGGAAATCGGCATCATCCACCGTCAGTGTACTGGAGCGGATGATAATCGTCTCATCAAGGTCTTCGTACTCAGATATCCCCAGCCGCTCGTTCATGATGTCAAGTGCTTCACTCGACTCGGGGTTATTTGTCGGTTCTATCTCCGTAACCAGGGCATCACCCAGCATGGTGACGATAAAAAACAGGGCTATTGCTATGGCAACAGCCCAGATGCCAATGGTCACCCAGGGACGCCTGGCGCATATCCTTGCCAGTCTTTCAGTCCAGTTTCCTAAATACATGTGTTATTCTCCCTTCAATTCCTTTTCGCTCTGAAAATGCTTGGGTGACTAGCCTGATATTCTATTTTCAAACGTCAGTCTACGGTAATTTTAAAAACTAGTAGTTTCAGCGGGGGGGGCTGGTGTTGGCAAGTTTAAGGTAAAATCAGCTCCAAAGGAAAGTGCCTTCTATAGATAGTAAGACAACAGCCCGAGAGGTGTCAATAGGGAGATAACATGTCTTAAATGGCTATAGATTTAACCCTGAGGTTATTGGCGGCGTCCCCTATTCGCCGCCCTGTTCGGCGCGGAATCACGGAATCGTCGGAATAACCATTAGGCGCCCAAAAGGGGCCAAATTTTCATCATGGGGTGATAGTTACCGTAAAGCTGTGCCCCGGATAACAGCTATCCGTTTATCAGAAGGTAGAGTACTCCGCCTTGATAAGGGCGTGGTGTAATGGGAGTGCGCCGGTGGGGCAAAGCGGATAGCACTCCTCACCACAAATGAGGCACTCCTCAGAAGCGATTTCGGGGAGAAAGACCACCTCTCGTTCCGTTCCTCGGCCAATAAAGCCAATGGCGTTCTTTCTCTTCACCTCGGCACAGTAACGCACGCATAGTCCGCAAAGGACACAGAAGGTCGGTTCTATATCAAACTTTGTCCTTGTGATGCTTACGCCCGGTATTATCATGTAGTCCGTTCCCGCCCCGACTTCGGTTATACCGTATTTTGTCCCGTATTTCCTTAATGCCTGGACTCCAGGGGCGTGGGCCCAGAGCAGGGCTAATAGCATCTTACGGCCCCTGATTACTGGCACAGATTCTGTATTTACGATGAGCCCATCTTCAACAGGATGAACACAGGAGGCGACCAGCTGTGACTGCTGCCCCCTGGTTATCTCCACGGTGCAGAGGCGGCAGGCGCCATAGGGGGCCAACTGCTCGTGGGAGCAGAGGGTAGGGATATCAATTCCAATACTTCGCGCCGCTTGAAGAATCGTCGTCCCCTTATCGGCTTCAACCTCCAGGTCGTTGATGATTAAGCTAACCTTACTCATCCTAGCCACCTCATTTCCGTATTACTGCTGTCTTTTGCCGAACAGGCTCAGGCACCTTCACCCGGTCAAGTTTAGTAACGGCGCCAAAGCGCGGTGGACAAACCTCAAGACAGGTTCCACATCTGGTGCATTTCTCCTGGTCAATGATATGAACAGTCTTTTTGTCACCGGTGATAGCTTCCGCGGGACAGTTCCTGAGACAAATCAGGCAAGCCTGGCACTTATCCGGCTCAATATAGTAGGATATCAGCTCCTTACAGGCGAGGGCGGGGCAGCGCTTCTCCTTAATATGAGCTTCGTACTCATCCCGAAAGTATCTGATAGTGCTGAGCACTGGATTAGGCGCTGTCCTGCCCAGAGCACAGAGCGAGAAATCCCTGACCGTCTCCCCTATCTCCTCCAGCAACTCGATATCTCCCTCCCGGCCGTTCCCCTCGCAGATTCTATCCAATATCTTGAGCATCTGGTATATCCCCTCGCGGCAGGGGACACATTTGCCACAAGATTCCCCAGCCAGGAAGTTGAGGAAATACCTGGCCACATCAACCAGACAGGTATCCTCATCCATTACTATCATGCCACCTGAGCCCATTATGGCGCCCAGTTTGCTAAGCTCTTCATAATCCACCGGGGTATTGAGCAGGCTCTCGGGAATAACTCCGCCTGAAGGGCCACCGGTCTGGACAGCCTTGAACTTCTTTCCGTCGGGGATGCCACCTCCAATATTAAAGACAATGTCACCGAGTGTCATGCCCATAGGCGCCTCAACCAGCCCGGTATTTTGCAGCTTGCCCACCAGGGAGAAAATCTTGGTCCCCTTGCTCCTTTCCGTCCCCAGACTCCTAAACCATTTGGCGCCCCGGTTGATTATCAGCGGGACATTTGCCCAGGTTTCTACATTGTTTATATTGGTCGGCTTGCCCCATAGTCCACTCGTGGCCGGGAATGGCGGCCGCTGCCTGGGCTCACCAATCCTGCCTTCCAGCGAGGCAATGAGGGCGGTTTCTTCGCCGCAAACAAAAGCCCCGGCACCCCTATGGACATGGACTTTAAAATTGAAGCCCGAGCCAAGAATATTCTGCCCCAGGAGGCCGTATCCTTCAGTCTGCCTGATAGCTGTGTCTACATTTTCCACAGCCAGGGGATATTCAGCCCGCACATAGATATAGGCATCAGAGGCCCCGATGGCATAAGCCCCGATAAGCAGCCCCTCGAGGACACCGTGGGGGTTTCCTTCCATAAGGGAGCGGTCCATATAAGCCCCCGGGTCTCCCTCATCACAGTTCACGATTACATATTTGGGCTCCCCTGGAGCCTGGTGGCAGAATTCCCACTTCCTTCCGGTGGGGAATCCAGCCCCGCCACGACCGCGCAAGCCCGAGCTCTTCACCTCTTCTATTACCTGTTCCGGCGTCATCTCAAATAGGGCCTCAGCCAGAGCCGAATAGCCGCCCAGAGCAATGTAATCATCTATCTTCTGCATATCTAAGAATCTGTTATTTCCCAGGACAGTTTGATTTTGAGATTCATAAAATGGTATTTCATATTCACTTGTAATCCTCTGTCCGCTAACCGGGTCTTGGTAGAGAAGGCGATCAATAATCTTGCCCTTAGCCAGGGTCTGGGAGACGATTTCGGGCACATCCTCAGGTTTCACTCCAACGTAGCAGATTTCTTCCGGCAAGATAAGAGCCGTGGGCTCTTTCTCACAGAAGCCATGACACCCCGTACTTTTCACTATCAGCTTTCCGGCCAAGCCCTGTTTTCTTATTTCATTGATAAAAGCCTGGACTACAGCCTCGCTGTTACGTGTTCTACCATCCGTTCCGTTAGTTACCGAAACAACCCTTTTCCCGTTATCTTTGTCTAATATCTGCCGCCTGAGCCTTACCAGGTCAGCAGCTGAGTTCAATCTAGGCATCGCCTCTCCTTTCTCACGTTTCAATTTCTTTTGCCGAAATAATCTGGTCAATTTCTTTCCGAGAAGGCTTACCGTAATACTCACCGTCAACTACCATCACCGGTCCTATAGCACAACAGCCAAGACACCTCGCTGTATCCAGGCTAAACTGCTCGTCGGCGGAGGTCTCATCCGGGTCTATCTTTAAGGTCTGGGTAATATTATCCAGAAGACGAGGGGCGCCACGCACCTGGCAGGCAGTCCCCAGACAGACCGTTACTGAGTGTCGGCCCCTGGGCTTAAGACTGAAGGCTTTGTAGAAGGTAGCTATATGGTAGATTTGAGTTAAGGCAACACCAAGCCTCTGGCTGACCTGCTTTAGAGCATCCTTAGGTAGCCAGCGCTTTTCACGCTGAACTTCAATGAGTACCTGAATTAAAGCAGACCTATCACCTTGATATTTACCTATAATTTTGTCCACTTCTTGGTCTAATTCAGTGAGTTGCTGAACCATGTTTTATCACCTCCTCACCTTTATCTTGGCTCGTCGAACTCAAGCCCCAATAATGCCACCACCAACCCTGTTCTTTGTTGTTTAAAGCCTCTTGCCTTTGAATTAGCTGTTGCTGGAAAGCGTCCTCCAAGTTCTGACAGAACTCGCAGGTGCCACACTCAAGGACCCGAGAGCAAAGACGGTAGGAAATGTTACCCTTAAGAGCGTAACGACAGAACCTCTGCTTGCCCGGCAAACTCTTGTATCTCTCCAGCGCCTCGATAACCTCGGTCTCCCCGGCGTCTATCCTCTCCTCCATTTGCCGGTCAAACTCGCAGCTGAGGCAATTGTAGTCACCGGTGCACAGGCGATAAGAGACAATTCCCATCACCATGTAGACGCAATACTCGGGTTTTTCTGCCTCGGCAGTGGGGGCTTCCTCCGGCCTAGCCATTGCTTGCCTGGCTTTTTGCATCCAGATCCGGGTCTCCAAATTGCCTGGAGCAACATTGAGAATGGAGCTGAATTCCTTGATAGCCTCCTTGCAGAGACCAGCCACGAGGCAAGCCTTACCCCGCTTGAGGTGGGCCGGGACTTCTTCCGGGGTGATAGTTATAAACTCGCCAACTTTAGCCCCTTTTGATACAGGCTTCATCTTCTCACACCTCCTTTTTCAGGGTTAAAACAAGGTCGGCTTGATTCCCTCCACTATCCTCTTAAGGTACTAACTTGCGCATAATTTCAGGAATGAACGGTTGCGCACATACTACTATGATTATCAGGGAGTGTCAATACCGTAACAGGACTTTTTGGAGGTCTTTTTTAAAACTTCTGCCCATTCCATGACAAACAGCCACAATGAATTGACAGGCACGTTCACTTTCAGTTAAAATTTCAGTGATACAGTGAGTGCCGAGTTTATCGTCTTTTTGCAAGAACTAATGCGGCGGCGAAGGCGGTTACCCAGTCAGTTCGCCGCAGATGTTGGTGTTAGCCATACCAGTGTCAGCCGCTGGCTCACTGGCAAAGAAAAGCCAAGCTTTACCTCCTGCGTAAAGTTGGCTAACTATACTAAAGTGCCGCTTGAGCGCGTATTGAACATTGTGGGATACTTGATGCCGGTGGAGGAAAAGGAAGTTAATGAATTGCCGGACTTTCGCGAGTATGTGAAAAGGAAATATCCGCGAGAGTTAGATGATGACCTGGTTACAATTATAGAGGACCTGATTGAGCGGCGGAGGGGAAGAAATGGGAAGCCTACCGCCTAACTCTGAAAGACTACTGGGGATTATCCTTACAGCTGGCCGACACTGCAAATGTCGTGGTGAAGTCGGTTGCCCAAGCGCTGGCAGCGAATGGTGTCATAATATAACCACAAAAGGCAAGGGCTCCAGGCCGGTGCAACTACTGTACCTAGATGCTGCACGTCGCCTACACGGTGATACACCCGCTTGCTGCTGGGTTCTGGCAGACGTTGAGGAGCTGGCAAGCGACTACCTCGGAGGAGCAGGGGTTTCTGGCCCGCCTGTACCGTCGGAGCTTATCGGCATTTTCGATGAGAGCAGAAAGGTCCAGGTGCGACTCGTACCATTAAAAGCCCTTCACGGGGTTGTCTGGCTCCTGAGAAGGGAATGGATAATTCAACTTAACGTCAGAGATCCCCACCGTGTCAGGCGATATTCCCTGTTTCACGAGGCGTTTCACATCGCTCACCGAATTACTTACCCTGCTTTCAAAAAAGCAGAAGCGAGACATACGTCTTTTAACGAGGTTCTTGCTGACCATTTTGCCGCTTGTTTCCTTATGCCTAAAGAATGGGTCAAGGAATACTGGCCAAGGGTGCAGGATGTTCGGGTGATGGCCGACAGGTTTGATGTGCCCGTGAGGCAAATGAGGAGGCGGCTTAATCAACTTAGCCTCCTATAAAAGGGGCAAGTACAGCTAGGTCAGGCAGCCGCTAGGTTGTAGGTTCGAGTCCTACTCGGGGAGCCACTTATTTCTATTTCCCCCTCGCTTTTAATTCAACTTTCTAGCGTAATGTTAGCCTGCTCCCTAGCCATTACCCCCCATTTGAGCACCCCCCACCCCTGTGCTATAATTTTCTAAACGAGGACAGCCATGTGGGACAGATTAAAGCAACTAGAGAAGCGTTACCAGGAGCTAGAACGCCAAATGGCCGCCCCTGAGGTAGCCACCGACCTGAAAAAACTGCAGGCATTGGCTCAGGAGAAGGCTGGCATTGAGGAACTGGTAAAAAAGTATAGAAAATACAAGGCAACCGCCAAGCAGCTGGAGGAGACCAAAGCCATGCTGGACGGTGGGCAGGATGAAGACATGAGCGCTCTGGTCAAGCAGGAGATAGAAGAGCTGGGAGCCAAGCTAAACCATCAGCTTGGTGAGCTGAAGCTCGCCCTCCTGCCCAAGGACGCCAATGACGACCGTGACATCATTATGGAAATACGGGCTGGAGCCGGCGGCGATGAAGCCGGACTGTTTGCCGCCAACCTCTTCCGCATGTATTCCCGCTATGCCCAGGCCAAGGGCTGGGCGGTGGATATCATTGATAGCAATGAGAGCGGCATCGGCGGTTTTAAGGAAATTATATTTGAGATAAAGGGCAAAGGCGCCTTCAGCCGTCTGAAATACGAGAGAGGAGTGCATCGGGTGCAGCGAGTGCCGGTCACCGAATCTTTAGGCCGACTGCACACCTCAACGGCTACCGTGGCCGTTCTCCCCCAGGCCGATGAGGTAGAGGTGGACATCAACCCCGACGACCTCAAGATTGACTTCTACCACAGCCGTGGGGCGGGGGGACAGAATGTAAATAAGGTAGCCACCGCCGTGCGCATCACCCACCTGCCCACCGGCATGGTAAGCACCTGCCAGGACGAGCGCTCACAACTCCGGAACCGAACCAAGGCGATGTCGGTGCTACGCGCCCGCCTCCTCGATATAGAGCGGAGCAAGCAGGAGGCGGAAATAACCCAACAGCGCCGTTCCCAGGTAGGCAGCGGTGACCGCTCCGAAAAGATAAGGACCTACAATTATCCCCAGGACCGCATCTCCGACCACCGCATCGGCTTAAACCTGCGCAACCTGCCCCGGGTCCTGGACGGAGAGCTTGACGAGCTCATCGACGCCCTGGCCACCAGCGACCAGACAAAACGGCTGGAGGGGCATCTGGCGTGACCCTTAAAACAGCCCTCCGCCGCGCCCGAGACACTCTGGCGGGTAGCGGCATTGAGGATGCCCCCCTTGAGGGCGAGCTACTGCTGAAATACGCCCTGAACATAAGCCGGACCCGGCTATATACCGAGCTTGAGCGCGAGTTAAGCCCCCGGGAGGAAGAAACCCTCTGGCGGCTGGTCGAGCGCCGCCGCAACGGCGAGCCTACCGCCTATATAACCACGAGTCGTGAATTCTACGGGCTTGATTTCTATGTCGACCCCCGGGTCCTCATCCCCCGCCCGGAGAGCGAGCTGCTGGTGGAGGCAGCCCTTAAGTTAGCTCAGAACCGCCACCTGTCCGCCATCGCCGATATCGGCACCGGCTGCGTGGCTATTGCCGTCAGCCTTGCGCTGGAGCTGCCGGAGGCGAAAATCTACGCCACCGACATATCGGCCCCAGCCCTTGAGGTCGCTGGAATTAACTGCCGGAAACACGGCGTCGCCGACAGGGTCCACCTCCTCCAGGGCGATATGCTGACCCCTATACCAGAGCCGGTTGAGCTTATCGTAGCCAACCTGCCTTATGTCGAGAAATCGGAACTAACCCCACTAAGATTTGAGCCGCGGCTGGCGCTCGACGGCGGTGCCGAGGGGACAGAAAGGATAGGCCAACTTTGCCGGCAGGTGGGCGCCGGGCTAAAAAGCGGCGGCTGCCTCCTGCTGGAGATTGGGCAGGGGCAAGAAAATGCCGTAACCTCATTCCTGCGCCGCTTTTTCCCCGAGGGCGAAATAGAGGTCGCCCCCGATTTAAGCGGCATAGAGCGGGTGATAAGCCTCAGCCTAACTTCCAGCCAGGCCAGGGTGGCCCGGTAATGGTCTCGGCGATAATGCTGGCCGCCGGCCAGGCCAAGCGGATGGGCAGGCTCAAGCAGTTGATGCCCCTGGGCAAGAGCACCATTCTGGAACAGAGCCTGGATAACCTCTTAGGCTCAAAGGTAGGCGAGGTCATCGTGGTGCTGGGGCACAGGGCCGAAGAGATAAAGAAAATAATAGCCGCCAGGCCGCTCAAGATAGCGGTAAACAAGGATTACCGGCAGGGGATGGGCACCTCCATAGCCGTTGGCCTAAAGCTGGTGGACAACCGGGCAGAGGCAGTCATGCTCACCCTGGGCGACCAGCCCTTTGTTGACAGCCCGACCATAGACCGGTTGATTGAAGAATTTAGGGTCCATGATAAAGGCATCGCCATCCCCACCTACCAGGGGAAGAGAGGGCACCCGCTTATCTTCTCCCTGAAATATGAGGCACCGCTAGCCGCCTTAAAGGGCGATATCGGAGGTAGAGAGATAATCAAGGAGCACCCCGAAGACGTCCTGGAAGTGGCCGTTGATTGTGAGGGCATCGTTATCGACATTGACACCATGCCCCATGATTTGCCTTGACACATAAACCATCCCGATGCTAAATTAATTAGTTGGGTTTTCCCCCAAGGCAACTAGCAAAGAGGAGGAACATCACGTATGAATATGATTGTCTGCATCAAGCAAGTGATTGACCCCGAGGCACCGCCGGCCAGCTTCAAGATTGACTCCGCCAGTAACAAGGTGGTGCCGCCCCAGGGGGTATCGCCGGTAATCGACCCCTATGCCGAATACGGCGTTGAGGCGGCCCTAAAGATTAAGGACGCCCTGGGGGGTAAAATCACGGCTATAAGTCTAGGCTCAAACCAGCTCCGGGATATAGTCAAGAAACCGCTGGCGATGGGGGCCGACGAGCTTGTCCTCTTGGAGGACGAAGCCTTCGACGGCGGTGACAGCTGGTCAACGGCCTATGCCCTAGCTATGGCTATCAAGAAGCTCGGCGAATACGATATCGTCTTCTGCGGCCGGGAAGCTTCCGACTGGAATGCGGGACAGGTAGGCTCCGGCATCGCCGAGCTTCTGGGGCTGCCCAGCATCACCCTGGTCAAGAAGATAGACGTCAGCGACGGCAAGGCAAGGGTAGAGCGGGTCACCGATGAAGGCTATGAGGTGATTGAGGTTCCCCTGCCCGTCTTGATTACGGTAAGCAACGAGATTGGCGAGCCCCGCTACCCCACCATAAAAGGGATTATGGCCGCCAAAAAGAAGGAGCCGACTATCTGGAAACCAGCCGATATCGGGGTTGAAGCCTCCCAGATAGGGGCGGCCGGCAGTCACACCAAGCTATTAAAACTATTCCAACCGGTCCGCGAAGGTAAGTGCGAGGTTATCGAAGGCGAAAGCCCTGAGGAGGCGGCGGCTAACCTAGCCCAAAAGCTGAGGGAAGCCAAGATCCTCTAATCAGGGCTTAATTCTATTTACTTTTAGGAGGTAAATCTATGGCTGAGAATAAGGGTGTTATAGTATTCGGCGAGACGGCAGGAGGCAAGCTGGCGGCAATCACCACCGAGCTACTGGGCTGCGGCAGTAAGCTGGCCAAAGAGCTGGGGCAGGAGTTGTCGGCCGTCTTGGTCGGTAGCGGCGTAAGCGATCTGGCTAAAGAGGCTATCGCCTTCGGCGCCGATAAAGTATATGTCGTTGACGACGCGCAGTTAAAAGACTATCAGACCGATGCCTACACATCGGTTATGGAAAAGGTAATAAAGCAGGCAATGCCCCAGATTCTGCTCCTGGGGCAGACCTCAATCGGCCGCGACCTGGCCCCCAGGCTGGCCTTCCGCCTGAAGACGGCGGCTTCCCTGGGTTGCCTGGAGCTGGCCATCGACCCCTCATCAAAGCTACTGCTGCAGACCAAGCCGGTCTACGGGGGCAACGCCCAGGCCGTTTTCACCTGTGAAACCTTCCCCCAGATAGCCACGGTCAGGGTCAAGACGATGGAACCGCTGGAGCGCGACCAGTCAAGGAAGGGGGAAATAATAACCGTTGACGCCGCCCTGGAGCCTTCGGCGATAAAGACCAAGGTGCTGGAGAAGGTGGCGGAAAAGGTGGAGGGGGTAAGGCTGGAGGACGCCGAGGTGGTGGTAAGCGGCGGCAGGGGCATCGGCAGTGAGGAAGGTTTCACCCAGCTTGAAGAATTGGCCAGGATGCTGAAAGGGGCGGTGGGCGCTACCCGCCCGCCCTGCGATAACGGCTGGGTGCCCGCCGGGGCGCAGATAGGGCTTACCGGCAAGATTATCGCCCCCGACCTCTATATAGCCATAGCCCTCTCCGGCTCCAGCCAGCACATGTCGGGCTGTTCCGGCTCCAAGACCATAGTCGCCATCAACAAAGACCCGGAGGCGAATATCTTCAGGGAGGCCCGCTTCGGCGTGGTCGGCGACTGGAAAAAAGCCCTGCCTGCCCTCACCGAGAAGCTAAAGGAACTGCTGGCCGGCTAAAATCAGCCCTTCTCGGCCTGCCTGGCGGCGACAATCTTCTCGGCGATGTGAGTCGGCACCTCTTCATAGTGGCTGAAACTAGCCTTATAGCTGCCTCTGCCCTGGGTTATTGATTTCAGGTCTATGGCATAGCGCAGAATCTCAGCCTGCGGCACCTGGGCCTCGATAACGTTAACCCCACCCCCGGGATTCATCCCCTGCACCCGCGCCCGCTTGGTGTTAAGGTCGCCGATAATATCACCGGTGAAGTCCTCGGGGACGGTAACCTCGATATTGAATATCGGCTCAAGCAGGATAGGCTGGCCTTCGGCTAAGCCTTTCTTGAGCGCCCCGGCGCCGGCAATCTTGAAGCATATATCCGAGGAATCGACCGGGTGAAAGCTGCCGTCGTAGACTGTTGTCTTTATGTCAATAACTGGGTAGCGGGCCAGGACACCTTCCCGAATAGCCTCATTAACCCCCTTCTCCACCGACGGAATATAGTTCCTGGGTATGGCACCGCCCACTATCTTACCGACAAACTCATGGCCGCTGCCCCGGGATAAAGGCTCAAGCTCAAGGAGGACGTGCCCGTACTGACCATGCCCCCCCGTCTGCTTCTTATGCTTATACTCAGCCTTGGCTCCCACCGTAATCGTCTCTTTATAGGGCACCTTGGGTGTTTCCAGCTTGACCCCAACGCCGAATTTACGCTGCATCTTATCGGCGGCTACCTCAAGGTGGGACTCACCGATTCCGGATAGAATAGTCTCGTTGGTATCAGGCTCACGGCGCACCCGAATGGTGGGGTCTTCCTCAGCCAGCCGGGTTAGCGCCGCCCCCAGCTTATCCAGGTCAGCCTTGGTCTTGGGGTGGACCGCCAGGCTGAAGGCCGGTTCGGGAAACTCTATGGGGGCAATCTTCAGCGGCTTTTCCCGACTGCCCAGGGTATCCCCGGTGCCGGCCAGGGTCAGCTTGGCTACCGCCCCCATATCGCCGGCGCCGAGCTCGGGCACCGGCTCCTGGTTCTTGCCCCTGAGCACAAACAGCTGACCGATGCGCTCGGCGTCATTCCGGGTGGCATTCCATACCTGGGAATTACTTTTAATGGTGCCGGTATAGACCCGGAAGTGGGTAAGCTTGCCCACATAGGGGTCGGCGCTGGTCTTAAACACCAGAGCCGCCAGGGGGCCGTCGGCGCCGGGCTCAATCGTTTTCTTAGTTGAATCGCTGATGGTCACTACCTTCCCCTCTTTAGCCGAGGGCAGATAGTTATATATGGCGTCCAGAAACAGCTTGAAGCCGATATCTTTGAGCGCCGAGCCGGTCAAAATGGGGACAACCTTGCCGCTTATTACCGCCTGCCTGAGGCCGCTGCTTAGCTCCTCCCGGCTGAGCTCTCCCCCCTCCAGGTATTTCTCGATGAGCTTATCATCGACCTCAGCCGCCGCCTCTATCAGCTTCTCGCGGTAAGAATCGGCCTGGCCTTGAAGCGAGGAGGGTAACTCCGCTTCTTTGGCTTCAGGGCCGGTATAGGCTTCCATGGTCAGCAGGTCAACAACTCCCTCGAACTTATCCTGAGCGCCTATGGGCAACTGCAGCGGCTGGCACCGGGCACCGAACTTGGTTTGAATCTGCCCAACGGTTTTATTGAAGTCGGCATTCTCCCTGTCCATCTTGTTGATAAAGATGAGCCGCGGGAGGGCGTTTTGCTCACAGTACGACCATACCTGCTCCGTGCCCACCTCAACCCCGGAGGCGGCGCAGACCATAATCACCGCCCCCTCCGCCACCCTTATCGCCGCTTTGACCTCACCGACAAAGTCGGAATAGCCGGGGGTATCCAGAAGGTTGAGCTTTGCCCCCTGCCAGGTGCAGGGAAGCATGGACAGGTTTATGCTAATCTGGCGCTTTACCTCGTCGGGGTCATAGTCCGAGGTAGTAGTCCCGTCCTCAACCTTGCCCAACCGCTTAATGGCGCCGGCGGTAAACAACATTGCCTCCGAGGCCGATGTCTTGCCGACACCGCTGTGAGACAGTAAAACAACGTTTCTAATATTCTCCAGCCCGTATTGCGTCATCTATTCACCTACTCTCTACCTAATCCAGCATATTATAATCGGAGCTTGCTTATACGGCAAGTTTGGTCTTACTTCCCACCCAACCCACCCAAAAGAGGTTGGTGCCTCTTACCAGCACCC
>DUEC01000007.1 GCA_011176635.1 Dehalococcoidia bacterium
GTAAGCGAGTCTAAGAGAGGTGAAACCTCTTTTGGGCGGGTTGGGTGGGAAAAAGGACTATAATGCAAGACATCTTTAATAGATATATCCAGCACCTCGAAGCCGAGCGGAATGTCTCGCCCTATACCGTGCGCAACTACAAGGCCGACCTGCTAGAATTCTTCCGCTTCCTCAATAAAAAGAAGGTGGCTTCGCTGGAGGCAGTAGATAGAAAAGTCATGCGTGACTACCTCTCCCATCTGGTGGGGCAGGGGATAGTCAAAGCCAGCATTGCCCGCAAGCTATCGGCCATCCGCTCCTTCTACCGCTACCTGGTGCGGGAAAAAATAATCTCCGCCAACCCCATAGAAATGGTTTCCTCGCCCAAGCTGGACAAGCGCCTGCCCTCCTTTCTTACCCTGAAGGAGGTGGAAAAACTGCTGAATGCCCCCGACCCTTCCACGCCCCAGGGGCAGCGCGACCGGGCTTTATTAGAGCTGTTATACGCCTCAGGTCTTAGGGTAAGCGAGCTGACCGGCCTGGAGCTGGGGCAAATCAACCTCGACACCAACGAAATCCGCGTCTGGGGGAAGGGCTCCAAAGAAAGGGTGGTGCTGATGGGGGAGCCCGCCGCCGAGACGTTGCGCAACTACCTCGCCCAGGGCAGGCCCAAGCTCCTGGGGGAAAAGAGAAGCCAAGCCCTCTTCCTCAACCGCTACGGCCAGCGCCTCCCCGAACGGAGGGTGCAATTAATACTGGAGAAATACGCCAAGCAAAGCGGCATCGGCAAGAGGGTGCACCCCCACCTGCTGCGGCACACCTTCGCCACTCACCTGCTCGACGGCGGCGCCGATTTAAGGGTCGTCCAGGAGCTTCTGGGGCACGCCGATCTGTCATCCACCCAGATTTATACCCATGTCACCAAGAGTCAGGCCAGGAAGGTATATCTATCAGCCCACCCCTTAGCCAGGAAAAAGAAAGATGAGCCTGAAGATAAAGAGTAGACTGCAAAAACTGCGCCAGGCACTCATTGAAAAGGAGATTGACGGCATCCTGGTCTCCCAGCCGGAGAACCGGCGCTACCTTTCCGATTTTAGCGGCACGGCCGGCCTCCTGCTCATTACCGCCAAAGAGGCCGTTATCGCCACAGATTTTCGCTACCTGGTCCAGGCCAGGGGGCAGGCGGTAGACTATAAGCTCCTCCCCATAACCAGTGACATCGGGGACTGGCTCCCCAAAATTACGGCCGAGCTGGGCATAAAAAGGCTGGGCTTTGAGACGGCGCACCTCACCTTTGGCCGCCACCGCCAGCTATCTGATATACTTAAAAAGGGCAAGTCCCCGCTTAAACTCACCCCCATAGAGGGAATGGTGGAATCGCTGCGGGCGGTAAAAGAGCCCGAGGAAATAGAGCTTATCACCAGAGCCGCCGAGATAAGCGACGCCGCCATGGACTACATCGGGGAGAAAATCCGCCCCGGCATGACGGAAAAGGAAGCCGCCTGGGAGATAGAAAAATTCATGCGGGAGAAGGGCAGCCAGCCCCTCCCCTTCGACGTTATCGTTGCCGCCGGGCCCAACTCCGCCCTGCCCCACGCCCAGGCCTCGGCGCGGGCTATTAAAAGCGGTGAGCCGATAATAATTGATATCGGCGCCAGGATTGGCGGCTACGGCAGCGACCTGAGCCGGACATTCTGTCTGGGCAACACCGACGATACCTTTAAAAAGATATACGATACCGTCCTCGGTGCTCAAGCCGCGGCAATGGCTATAATCAAGGAAGGGATGAGCGGCGGCGAGGCCGACCAGCTGGCCAGGACGGTTATTGAGCCGGCCGGCTACGGCCAGGCCTTCGGCCACGGCCTGGGCCACGGCGTGGGGTTAGCCCCCCACGAACTACCGCGCCTGGGCCCCGGCTCAGCGGACAGGCTGGCTGACGGCATGGTATTTACCATTGAGCCTGGTATTTATATCGAGGGCTGGGGAGGGGTAAGGATTGAGGACATGGTCATAATGGAAAAAGGGACGTTAAGGCAAATCTCAAAAGCCAAAAAATAAACCACACTGGAGTGTACTATGATTGGGAGCGGCGAACTAAGAAAAGGGCTTAGCATTGAGCTGGCGGAAAAGCTTTATCAGGTCATTGACTACCAGCACATCAAGATGGGGCGCGGCAGCGCCCAGGTTAGACTCAAACTCCGCGATATCCGCAGCGGCCACACCATCGAGCGTACCTTCCAGGCCAGCGAGAAATTTACCCGGGCACGCCTGGACTATCGCACCATGCAGTACCTCTATAACGACGGCGACGCCTATTACTTCATGGACCAGAAAAACTTTGAGCAGACCCCCCTCACCACCGACCAGCTGGGCGACACCCTTAACTACCTGAAAGAAGGGATGTCGCTGGAGGTATCGAGCTACAAGGGCAAGCTGGTGGGCGTAGAACTGCCGGTTGCCGTCGAGCTTGAGGTGACCGAGACCGGCCCCGGCTTCAAAGGCGACACCGCCACCGCCGGCAACAAGCCGGCCAAGCTGGAGACCGGCATTACCATTCAGGTCCCCCTGTTTATCAATAACGGGGATGTCATTAAGGTTGATACTCGCACCGGCGAGTATCTGGAAAGGGTTAGTTAGAGATACCTTGCTGAAAGCCGACCTTCACATTCACACCAAATATTCCATGGACTGCAATATGCCGTTGGAAAAGATAATAAACCGCTGCCAGGAGCTGGGCATAAACTGCATCGCCGTCTGTGACCACGGCACCGCCGAGGGGGCGCTGAAAATGCAGGAAATAGCGCCTTTCAAGGTAATCGTGGCTGAGGAAGTCTTGACCCCGTACGGCGAAATCATGGGCATGTTCCTTGAAGAGAGCATACCCAGCGGGCTATCGGTGGCGGAGACGCTCTCGCGCATCAGGGCTCAGGGCGGGCTGGTATGCGTACCCCACCCCTTCGACATCTTCCGCCACTCGGCAGTACGTAGCCCGACAATGGAGGGGATAGCCAGCCAGATTGACATCGTCGAAGTATTCAACTCAAGAAGTATTCTAGGCTGGAACTCAGCCAAAGCCCGGGCCTTCGCTTCGAAGTACGGCATCACCCAGGGCGCCGGCAGCGACGCCCATACAGTCGGAGAGATAGGTCACGCCTACGTCGAGATGCCTGAGTTTGAGGGCAAAGACGACTTCCTCAAAGCCCTGAAAAAGGGTAAAATCAGAGGGCGCCGTACGAGCCCCTTAATCCACTTCGCCAGCATCTGGGCCAGGCTGAAAAACAAGCTCCATATTTAAATCTTTTCCCGCCCACTGACCTTAAAGGAAGGGGATAGAAAGAGAGTTTTAGAGGGTGTTTAGCTACCCACCCAAACCCACCCTACAGAGGTCAGACCTCTCTAACACTCCCTAAAACGGGGTGGGGTAGAAAGTTTTAGAAGCGCAGCTTATTAGGGCGGGCTGGGTGGGACACAAGACCACTGGAAGTGGGGGGCGGAGAAGAAAAACTTTAGGAGGGCGAGGGCAATCAATACCTATAAACTGGGCTGGTTTTCCACCGGCCGAGACAAAGCCGCCAGAGACCTGCTCACCGTGGCCCAAAGAAGCATCGCTCTGGGTGAGATTAAGGCTGAGACAGCCTTTGTCTTCTGCAACCGTGAGCCCGGCGAAGCCAAAGAGAGCGACCTCTTCCTCAAGCTGGTGGAAAGCTACGGTGTGCCGCTAATCTGCTTTTCCTCCTCAAGCTTTAAAGCCCAAAAGGGCGCACATTGGCGCATCGGCTATGACCGGGAGGTAATGAAACGGCTGAAGGGCTTTGATGTCGACCTTTGCGTCCTGGCCGGCTATATGCTCATCGTCAGCGAGGAGATGTGCCGGAAATACAACATGATTAACCTCCACCCGGCAGCCCCCGGCGGACCTTCGGGGACCTGGCAGGAGGTAATCTGGCAGCTAATCGATAATCAAGCTCAAGAGACCGGGGTAATGATGCACCTGGTAACCCCTGAGCTGGACGAAGGTCCGCCGGCGACCTACTGCACCTTCCCCATCAGGGGCAAACCATTTGATAAATACTGGGCGGAAATAGCCGGGCGCCCGTTGGAAGAGATAAAAAGAGAACAGGGCGAAAGCAACCGGCTCTTTAAAACCATCCGCCAGCACGGGCTGGCCAGGGAGTTCCCGCTGATAATCGCCACCCTCAAAGCGTTCAGCCAGGGCAGGGTCAAGATAAAAGAGGGTAACGTGGTCGATGCTGACGGGAAAGCGATTAAGGGGTATAATCTAACCGAAGAGATAGACCGGGTGGTGAAAAAGGGTTGAGGGGCATTAGCCTCCCCTCCCCTTTTAAATCTTTTCCCACCCACCACCCTTATCAAGGAAGGGGAGGGGTTGAAAGAGAGTTTTAGAGGCTTTAGCCTATGAGGGCGGGCTGGGTGGGAAGCAAGACAAAAGGGGCGGGGTTGGGCGACAGAGCTAAATAATAGAGAAATCAGGTAGAAAAGCAATGGCCAAATTCATCTGTTTTGACCTTGAAGGACCCCTCTCTCCTCAAGACAACGCCTACGAACTGATGAAACTCTTCCCCAACGGCGATAAGATTTTCGAGGTTATCAGCCGCTACGATGACCTGCTCACCCTGGAAGAGAGAAAGGACTATGAGCCGGGGGACACCCTGGCCCTCATCGTGCCCTTTCTTATTCTACACGATATCTCCGAGGACGATATCACTACCCTGGCGGCTAAAGCCGGCCTCACCGGCGGCGTGGCCAAATTTATCTCCTGGCTCCAGTCCAGCAGTTGGAAGGTCTTCTGCATCAGCACCAGCTACGAACAATATGCCAGGCAGATTACCCAGAAACTGGACATCTACCTCCAAAATGTCGCCAGCACCACTTTCCCCTTGGATAAACTGCGAGCGACCTTAAGCCAGGAAGAAACCAAGTTACTGAAGCAGGCGGAAGAAGACATGCTTAAACTGCACCCGCTTACCGATGACAACCGAATCAAGCAGAGCCTGGATAAATTCTTCTGGGATAGGCTGCCCGCCACCAGCCTGGGCGCCGCCATAAAAGAGGTGAAGCCGGTCGGCGGACGACGCAAGGTGGCTGCCCTCAAAAAATTCGCTGCGAAATACGAACAGCCCCTGTCCAGCTGGGCGGTGATAGGCGATAGCATCACCGATTTCAGAATGCTCCAGGCGGTGGAGGAGGCGGGCGGGCTGGCCATTGCCTTCAACGCCAATGAGTATGCCCTGCCCTACGCCACCATGAGCCTGGCTTCCACCCTCATCAGCGACCTGCAAAGGGTGATGGAGCCCTGGCAGAAGAGCGACCGCCGCTGGCTGGAGAGAGTAGTGAAATATGAAGAGAGACTGGGCGGCAAAGATGAGAGAAACTACTTCCACTGGCTATCGGGCAGAAAAGACTTAGACGATGTTATTGAAATTCACAAGAGGATAAGGAAGCTGGTCAGGGAGGAAGCGGCTAAGCTGGGGTAGCTTTTTATATCTTTTCCCGCCCACCGCCCTTTAAGGAAGGGGATAAAAAGAGATTTTTAGAGGGTGTTTAGCTACCCACCCAAACCCACCCTACAGAGGTCAGACCTCTTTAACACTCCCTAAAACGGGGTGGGGCGGGGTGAGGAGAGTCTAAGAGAGGCATAGCCTCTTTTGGGCGGGCTCGGGTGGGACGAAAAACTTGGGGTTGGGGTTTATAAAATGAACATTCAGGTAATCGGGCTGGGGGCGCTGAATATAGACCATATATATAAGGTAGAGCGCATCCTTGACGACGGCGAGGCGGTGGCAGAAGAAGCTAAGTCCTTTCCCGGCGGCTCCGCCGCCAACACCATCTACGGCCTGGCCAAACTGGGAATTAGCGCCGGCTTCAGCGGCGTCGTTGGCGACGACGATGAGGGCAAAATACTGCTCCGGGACTTCAAAGCGGTAGGAGTTGATACCAGCCGCATCAAGGCCAAAACAAGAGCCGGAACCGGCTCGGTACTGTGCCTCAGCGATAGACAGGGCAGGCGCTCCCTCTATGTCCTGCCCGGCGCCAACAACCTGCTCACCCTGGACGACCTGGACTTGGGCTATATAAACCAGGCAGAAATGCTCCACCTCTCCTCTTTTGCCGGCGATAAGCAGTTCAAGCTATTGCTGGAGTTGATAGATAGATTAAACCCGTCGGTCAAGCTCAGCTTTGCCCCCGGGGCGCTATACGCCGTCAAGGGGCTCAAAGCACTGGCACCAATTCTGCGTCGGAGCCACCTCTTTTTCATCAATGAAGACGAAATAAGGCAGTTGACAGGGAAAAATGTCAAGGCGGGGGCGGAAAGCTGTATTGAGCAAGGCTGTCCTAATATCGTGGTTACCCTGGGCAAGGGTGGCAGTCTGGGCAAAAAAGCCGTCGGCTACATCAGAGACGCCGAGAATGAATACCTAATCGAATCGGCTGGTCGGGGTACAATGGCCGAGGTTGATACCACCGGCGCCGGCGATGCCTTTGCCACCGGCTTTATCTATGGGCTATTAAATGGGAAAAGCCTCAGAGAATGCGGTCAGCTCGGTGATATTGTCGCCCGATTCGCCATCAGCCAGACAGGCGCCCGAGAGGGTCTACCCACCCAAAAGCAACTGGCTTTAGCCTACCAGGAGCTCTATAACCAGAAGCTTTAGCTACTTCTCTTTGGGCTTGCTCAGGATTTCATCGACAAGCCCGTACTCCATCGCCTGCTCCGGGTTCAGGTAAAAGTCGCGGTCGGTATCATGGGCTATCTTTTCCAGTGTTTGACCGGTGTGCTTGACCAAAATACCGCGAATCAGCTCCTGCATGCGCATAATCTCGCGGGCGGCAATCTCGACATCGGCGGCCTGCCCCTGGGCGCCGCCGAAGGCCTGGTGCATGTGTATCGTTGAGTTGGGCAGGGCATAGCGCTTGCCCTTGGTACCGGCACAGAGCAGCAACGTGCCCATGCTGGCCGCCAGGCCAACGCAAATGGTGGAGACATCGGGGCGTATCAACTGCATGGTGTCGTAAATGGCCAGGCCGGAAGAGATGATGCCGCCGGGGCAGTGGATGTAGAGGCTTATATCCTTGTCCGGGTCTTCCCGCTCCAGATAGAGAAGCTGGGCGATGATAACGTTAGCCACCTGGTCGTTGATGGGCAGGCCCAGCATGACGATGCGCTCTCTCAAGAGTAGCGAGTAGATATCAAAGGCTCTCTCCCCTCTGGCGCCGCTTTCGATTACCATAGGGATGACATTCTTCGGCTGGACATTCATTTCTCTTCTCCTGCTATCTTTATATGGCTTACTATAGATTATAACTCATTCCCCGATTTTTCGCACCCGGCACGGGGTAGTTTTAAGGGCGGGATAGCCGGAGATGGGGTCGTGGGGCTCGGCATCGGTCAGGATATTGGCGTTAGCCTCTTCCCATCCGTGGGGCAGGCTGAGCACCCGGGGCTGAATATCGGGGGTAATCTTAGCCTTCAGGGTGATTTTACCTTTGGGGGACTCCACGATTACCTTATCGCCGTCGGCAATGCCCAGTTCTTTAGCCGCTTCGGGGTTAATCTCCACCAGGGGTTGTGGCGTAAGCTTCCTCAAGCGGGCGATATCGCGAAACTGGGAGTGGGTAAAGGCGATTGTCCTGGTGCCGGTAATCAGGGTGAAGGGGTAATCTTTGGATGTCGGCGGCGGCGGGTTAAAGGTGGGCAGGGGGTCATAGCCGTGCTCGGCCAGCGTCGGCGAGAATAACTCCACCTTCCCCGACGGGGTATCAAAGCCTCCCTCTTCGTATTTCCGGCGGCGGTCAAGCGGGGCGTATATAATGCCACCCGGATTTTGCCCCAACTGCTCCAGGGTTACGCCCGATGGCTCAAGCAGGTGGGCGAAAAAATCGTCGGCGCTCTGCCAGGGGAAATAATCGGCGTAGCCCATTTTCCGGCCCAGCTCAATCCATAACTGCCAGTCCTCCAGGCAATCGGGTGGCGGCTCGACCGCCTTCTGGCTCAAGCTAATCAGCGGCACCCCTTTGGAGGCGTAGTCGATGAGTATTCTTCTCTCCGGGAAGGCGACGGCGGGGAGAAAAATATCAGCCAGCTCGGCCGTTTCCGTCATGAACATGTCTGATACCACCAGCAGTTCCAGTTGCTCGAAGGCCTGGCGGACCTTAGCGCTATCGGGCCAGGTCAGGGCCGGATTGCAGGCCTGAACGATGAGGGCCTTAACCGGATAGGGCTGGCCGCTGATTATAGCCTCGGGCACGGGCATGGCCGAGGTCTCGCTGACGAACTTGTTAAAGATGGGGTATTGGGCGCCGATAACCTCGTTGAGGGCGACTATCCCCTTCACCCTGAGGCTGGCCTGCTTCAAGGGGAAGTCATAGGTATCCCCTCCGGTTACATCAAGGTTGCCGGTGACGGCAATCAGTATAGAAATAGCCCGGCTGGTCTGCACGCCGTTAAGGCAGTGGTCCAGGGAAACGCCCTGGGTGATAGCCGCCGGCTTGCTGGTGGCGTAAATACGGGCGAACTCCCTGATTTTCTGGGCGGGGACACCGGTAATCTTAGCTACTGATTCCAGGCTGTATTTCTTGACGTGCTCGGCCAGCTTATCAAAGCCAGAAGTCCAGCGTTCGACGAAAGCCTTGTCATATAATTCCTCGCTGATAATCACATTGAGCAGGCCCAGAGCCAGGGCGCAGTCGGTTCCCGGCCTGACCTGGATATGGAGGTCGGCCCTCTTGGCCAGGGGGGTGGCCCTGGGGTCGACCACGATTAGCTTAGACCCCCGCTTCTGAGCCGAGACGATATTGGCCTGCTCGCCTATCTTGGACTGCTGAGGGTTACGCCCCCAGACCACTATACAACTGGGGTCTTGGTAGCTCGGAGTCAGGGGAAACATCCGCCGGCTTACAGAAAGCCCGTGTCCTATCCCCTTGGCGGCAAAGCAAAGCGAAGCCCCGGAGGTATAGTTGGGCGTTCCGTAGAGGCTGCAGAACCTGATGGCTACCCTGGGCACCTCGCTGCCCACCAGGGGCTCGCCCAGATGCACCACCAGCGCCTTAGCCCCGTAGCGCTCTTTTATCGCCGAGAGCTTATCGGCGATAACGTCAAGGGCTTCCTCCCAAGAGACCTCTTTCCATGTCCCCTTTACCTTGCGCATGGGATGGGTTAGCCGCTTCGGTGAATATATCCAGTCCGGTATTGCCCGCGCCTTGACGCAGAGCTTGTTGATGGGGTGCTCCTTCATGGCGCTGACCCTGACCAGCCGCCCCCCCTCCACATGGGCATCTATGCCACAACAGCTCAGACAGAGGCGACAGACGCCCTTGACCACCCGGCTATTTTTTCTTCCGGGCACCCTTGGCACCTCCGGCTATCTCCACCAACTGCTGTATAGCCTTTCGGGTGGTCAGGATTTGCTCAACCGAGAGACGGGCCTGGGAAGAATCGAGGCGTTTGCGCATCTCATCTTTATCACCGCCAGCGCTCTGGACGATGCTCTCCAGCTCGGCGTTTATCTCGGCATCGGTGACCTCTATCTTTGCCTCCTCGGCGAACTGACCCAGTACCAGTGAGCGGCTGACCCTCTTGGCGGCTAGAGGGCGCATTTCTTCCCGTATCTCCTTCTCCGTCTTGCCCACCCGGCTCATGTACTCTTCCATGCCGCCGCCGCCTGCCTGCAGCCACCTCGTCTGCTGTTCCAGGAGGCGCTCAACCTCGCTATCGACCAGGACCGGTGGGAAGGCTACCTGGCTTAAATCGGCCACGGCGTCAATCACCTTCTCCTCGAACTCCTCTTTCGCCTTCTGCTCGGCCCTGATAAGCAGGTTGGCCGAGAGCTGTTTGCGCAGTGCCGCCACTGTCTTCAGCTCCGGGTTAACCGTCTGGACAAACTCCTTGTCTAGTTCCGGCAAACGCTGTTGTTTTATCTCGGCAACCTTCACCTTGAAGCGCGCTTCCTTGCCGGCTACCTCAGCCCGGGGATAATCCTGGGGGAGCTGGAGCTTGAACTCCTTGTCCTCACCACCCTTCACCCCCACCAGTTCCTCGGCAAAGCCGGGCACGGGCATGGGCTGGTCTTTAAGCAGCTGATACTGGACGCCCTGCTGGCTCACCAGCGGCTTTTCCTCCACGTAGCCCTCAACATCCATGGTCACCAGGTCATCAAAGTCAGCGGCACGCTCCATCGGCTCCCAGGTGCCGTGCTGGCGGCGCAATTGCTCTATTACCTCCTCAACCTCTTCATTTTTTACTGTTGCCGGCTCCGCTTTAAGTTTAAGGCTGTGATAGTCGCCGAGGGTAATAGTGGGCTTTAGCGGCACTGTCGCCTTAAAGACCACGGGCTCGGTCTGGGTGATTTCAATAGAGGGGCTGGCGATAGCCTCAATCCCCTCGTCTTTGAGCGCCTTCTCATAGACCTGGGGCAGGAGCTCATTGAGGGCGTCCTCAAGGAGGCGGTCTTTACCCAGATGGCGTTCCAGCACCGCCCGCGGCGCCTTGCCTTTACGGAAGCCGGGAATGTTGGCCCTCTTGGCCAGCCGTTTGTATGACTGCTCCAGGGCCTCCTCTACCTCGGCTGGCTCAAGCTCAATAGTTAGAAAGACCTGGCAGTCTTCCTCTTTCTCTCTAGTTACCTTCACCTTTCCTCTCTCAAACGCAGGTGTAACTCAGCCAACTGCTCTTCGCTAACCGGTGAAGGGGCATCAAAGGTTAAATCAGCCGCGTTCTGGTTCTTGGGGAAGGCGATAACCTCCCTGATGGTCTCTTCTCCCGCCAGCAGCATGACAACGCGGTCAATGCCCGCAGCGATACCGCCGTGGGGAGGGGCGCCGTAGTCAAAAGCCTTCAAAAGGTGCCCGAAGCGCTCCTCGACCTGCTCGTCGCTATAGCCCAACAGCTTAAATAGCTTCCTCTGCAGCCCGCTGGTGTGAATCCTGATGCTGCCGCCGGCAATTTCATAGCCGTTGCATACCAGGTCGTAATGCCTGCCCCGCACCTTTTCCGGGGCGCTGTCCAGCAAGGGAATGTCCTCCTCCCGGGGGGCGGTAAAGGGGTGGTGCATCGGCTCCCACAGCCCTGTCTCTTCATTCTTACTTAATAAGGGAAAATCGATGATAAAGCTAAAGGCAAAGGTGTTGGGGTCGGCCAATTCAAGCCTTTTGGCCATCTCCTGGCGCAGTTCGCTTAAACAAATATCAACTATCTCGGGTTTGCCGGCAACGATAAGCAGCAGGTCTCCCTTCTCTGCCTCCAGCCGCTGCCCCATCTGCTTGACCTGGTCTATGGTGAAAAACTTGGCGACAACCGACTTCACCTCTTCAATGGTCAAAGCGTCCAGCTTGCCGCCACCAGCGCCCAGGGCTATGGTAACCAGGCCTCCAGCGCCCAGGCCCTGCACCAGCTTGTTCAGCTCATCAAGCTGGCGGCGGCTATAACCGCCGCAGCCAGGGATGCAGATACCCCTCACCTTGCCCCCCTGGTCAATGGCCGAGCGAAAGATAGCGAACTCGGTCTGAGCGGCGATGTCGGTTAAATCTTTAAGCTCCAGGCCGAACCTCAGGTCAGGCTTATCGGTGCCGTAACGCTCCATGGCTTCAGCGTAGCTAAGGCGGGAGAAAGGCTTTATTATCTTGCTTTCAGGTCTGACCGTCTCCACCATAGCCGTGAAAAGCTCCTCCATCAAACCGAGGATGTCTTCTTCTTCGACAAAGCTCATCTCCAGGTCGAGCTGGGTGAACTCGGGCTGGCGGTCAGCCCGGGTGTCTTCGTCGCGGAAACAGCGGGCAATCTGGAAATACTTCTCCACTCCAGCCACCATCAACAGCTGTTTTAACTGCTGCGGCGATTGGGGCAGGGCATAGAATTTCCCGGCATGGACTCGGCTGGGCACCAGATAATCACGGGCCCCCTCCGGGGTGCTCTTAATCAGGATTGGCGTCTCCACCTCGATAAAGCCCTTATCGTCCAGAAAATCGCGAATAAACTTTATCACGCGGTGGCGAAGGAGCAGGTTCTTCCTCATCCGCGCCCGGCGCAGGTCGAGGTAGCGGTACTTGAGGCGCAGGCTTTCTTCCAGCTCGACCTCTTCGTTGATATAGAAAGGCGGCGTTTTGGAGGTATTCAGTATCTCAGCGCTGTGGACGATGACCTCGATATCACCGGTGGGCAGTTTGGGGTTCTCGGTCCCTTTGGGGCGGAGGGCAACCTCACCGCTGACCTTGATTACGTATTCGCTGCGCATCCGGCTGGCTATTTCGTGGCAATCGGGCGATGAGTCCGGATTGAAGACCGCCTGGACCAAGCCCTCTCTATCCCGCAGGTCAATGAATATCAGCCCGCCGTGGTCCCGGCGGCGGTCTACCCAGCCGGCCAAGGTCACCTCGGCGCCAACATCCTTCTTGCTCAGATCACCACAGCTATGAGTTTTAAGCAAAATTGTCTCCTAACATCGGAATTCCAGACACACCAT
>DUEC01000070.1 GCA_011176635.1 Dehalococcoidia bacterium
ATCCACAGCCCGCCTACCCCCGTCTTCTCGCCGATGGCATCCCCGTAGCGGGCCAGCCTCGTTCCGGCGAAGAGGATAAGGGCAAGGCAGGCGATGTATTGTAGCCAGACCAGGACCTCTGAGACTTGCAATATGCTGCTAGCATACTATATCAGGGGCAGGCTCGTAAAGATGGAACCGGAAGAGGTTGCCCACGACTATCTGGTTGAGCACGGCTTGGCTGATGAATAAAAGTATCTAAACATAGGGGGGCTAGAGTATATTAAGACTTTGCTTTAGCCCCCCATAAGCCTGAAGTCTAAGGAGAAGCTTGTTGCCAGAGGGATTGATACTTATATCCAGCCGCGAAGTCTCATCGCTTCTGCCACACGAGCCACGGCAACAATATAAGCTGCTAACCTCATATTAATCTTGCGCTTCAAGGATTCAGCTAGGACAGCCTGAAACGCTTTGGTCATAATTTTACCGAGTCGCTGGTGAACCTCTTCCTCATCCCAATAATATCTATTTAGACCTTGAACCCACTCAAAATAGGAGACGGTAACGCCTCCAGCATTGCATAGAAAATCAGGTATACTAAATACCCCATTACGGTATAGTATTTCGTCGGCTTCAGGGGTAGTCGGCCCGTTGGCTAATTCAGCTACTATCTTTGCCTTGATCCTGGAGGCATTTTTCTCAGTTAGCACGGTCTCTAATCCTGCTGGGCATAATATGTCAACGCTCAGTTCTAGTAGTTCAGCATTACTGGTATTTTCTGCCTCCGGGAAGTTTATAACTGAGCCAGTTTCCTCTTTATGCTGCAGGACTTGGTGTGGGTCTAAGCCCTCCTGGTTATAGATACCACCCTTGGAGTCACTAACGGCTATAATCTTAGACCCTGACATATCGTGTAGCAAAATAGTGGCATTTGAGCCGGCATTACCATAGCCCTGAATTGCCACGGTGGCTTTGGATAGATCAATATTCAGATGTTTGGCGGCTTCTATTATGGTGTACACTCCACCACGGGCAGTGGCATCACCGCGTCCTAGTGAACCGCCTACAGCTAAAGGCTTGCCGGTTATCACTCCCGGGGAGCTATACCCTCTTAATTTTGAATACTCATCCATCATCCAACCCATTATCTGCGGGTTGGTATATACATCTGGTGCTGGGATGTCCCTATCAGGACCAATAAACTCCCATATCGCATCTATATAACCCCGGCTCAGTCTTTCTAACTCATCTTCAGACATCTCTTTAGGATTGCAGATAACCCCCCCCTTACCACCACCAAGAGGAATATCTACGGTAGCGCATTTCCAAGTCATCCAGGCAGCTAGGGCCCTGACCACGTCGATCGTCTCATCGGGGTGGAATCTAATACCCCCTTTACACGGACCACGGGCATTGTTGTACTGAACCCTGAATCCCTTAAAAACCTTGGTCTGCCCGTTATCCATCTTCACCGGTATAGACACGTGAAACTCTTTCATAGGTTCTCTGAGAATAGCATGAATACCGGGATCAAGATTCAGTATACCAACTGCTTCATCTAGCTGAGCTTGGGCCATCTCAAATAAACTTAATGGTTTTTTGTTCATATCTTGTCTCCTTTATAACATTTCCTTTACCAGGCGTTCAACGTATCCAGCGATTGACGGGGCGCTGGTCAAGCCTGGCGATTCAATGCCAATCAGGTCTATCAGTCCCGGCAAACCTCTGCTGTCCTCATGTTTGATGACGAAATCGCGGGAAAGGCTCCCCGGGGCCCTGCAGTTTGGGCCTGATGCCGGCCATCTCTGGCTCCAGGTCTTCATACTCAATAAAGGGCAGAAATCCTTTTACCGATTCATAAAAGTCCCCTTTTTGCCGCTGGTCGACACTGTAATCTATCTCATCTATATACCGAGCGTTGGGGCCAAGGCGCATCCTGCCATCAATATCCAGGGTGGCATGAATTCCCATGCTAGCTATATTCGGTTCCGGTATGGGGTATATCGGCCTTTTCACCAGTCGGCTCTTATTATTGCCGACGCTGAAGTATTCACCTTTGCAGTAATGCAGTCTATAGCCGGCTTTATCTATATCTATTCCGGCAAGCTCGGCTATCTTATCGGAGCTCAAGCCGGCGCAGTTTATTACTACCCTGGTCGGGAAAGAGGATGTGCCGGAGCTGTCTTCTATCGTCATCTCGTAGCCGTCGGCTGATTTCTCAATGCCGACGACCCTTGAGCGGTAGGCCGTCCTGGCCCCTCCCTCTCGAGCGCTGTAATCAAGGTACTTCATCAAAGCCAGAGAGTCTATAACCCCGCTTGAGGGCGAAAAGATAGCCGCTATCGCCTTAACATTTGGCTCCATCTCTTTAACCTTGCCTTCTGATAGCATAGCTAACCCCTGTACTCCGTTTTGCTGGCCGTTTTTAAGGAGTGATTCCAACTCCCCGCTCTCTTCATCATTAGTAGCCACTATTAGCTTCCCTGTTTTCCTATAGCCAATTCCGTATCGCTGGCAAATCTCATAGAGTATGGCATTCCCTTCCCGGCAGGTCTCCGCCTTCAGAGAGCCTGGGGGGTAATAGGTGCCACTGTGAATAATCTCGCTGTTTCGGCTGCTGGTCTCTTTACCGAAAGAGTCATTCTGCTCTATTATGTAAACTTGCCTGCCCTCTCCGGCCACCCGGCTGGCCACCGCCAGCCCGATTACTCCAGCACCGATGATGGTAATCTCAGCCTTATCTGACCCCCTGCTATACACCCTGGTACTTCTCTTCTAATTTTATGTTAAGTTCTTACCGCTATTCCCTTTTCTTTCAGGTATCTCTTGGCCTCAGGTATGGATATCTCCCCGAAGTGAAATATAGAAGCGGCTAAAACTGCCGATGCTTTACCGCTTACCACGGCATCGTAGAGGTGCTCCAGCTTGCCAGCGCCGCCTGAAGCCGTAACCGGAATACTGACCGCCTCAGCCACCGCCCTGGTCATCTCCAGGTCGTAGCCTTCTTTTGTCCCGTCGGCATCCTTGCTGGTGAGCAGAATCTCTCCCGCCCCCAGCCCCTCCACCCGCTTCGCCCAGCCGACAATATCCAGCCCGGTGGACTCGGTGCCGCTTTTGACCACTACTTCAAGCCGGGGGAGCTCAGAAGTCGGCGGGTTCTTCCGGCCGTCAATGGCGACTACCAGTCTCTCCTTGCCGAACTTGCTGGCGGCTTCTTTGACCAGTTCCGGTGTCTTCACGGCGGCGGTATTGATGGAGACCTTGTCAACACCCAGGTCGATTAGCGCTTTCATGTCCTCAATACTGCTGATGCCGCCGCCGACGGCGAAGGGGATGGTAACCACATCGCAGACCTTCTTCACCCACTCCAGCCTTGTCTTTCTATTCTCCACGGTAGCGAAGATATCCAGAAAAACAAGCTCATCAGCCCCCTCCCGGCAGTAAGCCTGGGCTGCCTCCACCGGGTCGCGGGCATCCTTCAGGTTAACAAATTTCACCCCCTTGACCACTCTCCCCTCCTTAACGTCCAGGCAGGGTATAACTTTTATCTCTTTCATCTCACCAGCTCCTCAAAACTGGTGCTGAAGGCAAGTAGCTCAATCCGTGAGATAGCAAAGCCGACCATGCTTCCCCTTGCTTAGCAATAGATAACTGTTTACCTAAACTACACTAGCCAAATCGTTTTTGTCAATCCCCGATATAGAACTCGGATACAGTAAGCTATTAACCAGGAGGCTGTCTGGCAATAAACACGGAATTCTTCCACACCTGCGCCTTTGTTTTTTTGCTGACTTCTATTATAATTGGTGTTGATAGCGCTGGGCGCATCAGAAGCGGTGATGCAGATGAAAACACTATTTAAAAGGGGGGAAATGGGTAAACAAAAGCAGGGAAGAAGGCAAGGATAACAAAGAGCTTTGGGTACTTCAAATCAAGAGGGAGATGAGTAAGTTATGAAAGATACAGTAGCAATGAATACGAACAAAATAGTTCAGTTCTTAGGAAAACCAACGGAAGAATTTACTAAACAAGACCTGATCAAATTTATTGAAGCGAAGAATATTGAGATGGTTAACTTTCGGTATGTGGGAGGAGACGGTAGGTTAAAGACCCTCAATCTTGTAATTACCAGCAAAGCTCAACTGGATCGCCTGCTGTCAATGGGAGAAAGGGTAGACGGTTCCAGTCTATTGCCTTATATCGATGCGGCTTCAAGTGACCTATACGTTATTCCTCGGTATAAAACTGCGTATGTGAACCCATTTTCTTCTATTCCCACGGTAGATATACTTTGCTCTTACTATACAAACGAAGGAGTTCAGCTACCAAGCTCTCCAGAGAACATTGTTAGAAAGGCTCACCAGGTATTGAAGAGTAGCACCGGGTTAACTCTCGAGGCTATGGGGGAGCTGGAGTATTATGTTTTCTATGAGAAGCAACAGTTTTATCCAGTTACCGCTCAGAGGGGTTACCATGAGTCTGCCCCGTTTTCTAAATGGGAGGAGTTGAGATGTGAGGCTATGCAAGCTATTACTCAAGCGGGAGGAAAGATAAAGTATGGTCACTCTGAAGTTGGCGATATTGCTGGAGAAGACCTGGAGATGGAGCAGCACGAGGTTGAATTTCTTCCTGTGGCCATAGAAGACGCCGCTGACCAAATTGTTATTGCCAAGTGGATGTTAAGGATGATCGGGTATAAGTATGGCATGACCATCAGCTTTGCCCCCAAGATTTTGGTTGGACATGCCGGTAGCGGTCTTCATATTCATACAAGATTGGTAAAAGATAGAAAGAACATGATGATCGAAGGAAACCAGTTAAGCGATATAGCCAAAAAAGCTATTGCTGGCTATCTAACTCTGGCTCCTTCCCTAACTGCCTTCGGCAATACTGTCCCTATTTCTTACTTAAGATTGGTTCCCCATCAGGAAGCACCTACAAATATATGCTGGGGTGATAGAAACCGGTCGGTATTAGTAAGGGTTCCCTTAGGCTGGTTAAATGTTAGTAATATGGCTAGAGATGCCAACCCACAAGACAGGGGAGAATCTTCAGAGTCTATGGATAGTCAGACGGTGGAATTTCGCTGTCCTGATGGTTCGGCTAACATTCATTTTTTACTAGCCGGGCTAGCTGTGGCTGCTCGACATGGATTGGAGATGAAAGGAGCATTGGAACTGGCTAATAAACTCTACATCGATGTAAACATTTTCTCCGCTGAGCAGAAGGAGGTTCGGGAGAGACTACCTCAGTTACCTAGCTCATGCTGGGAATCGGCTGAAAGTCTTTTGAGAGATAGTGAAATATACCAGAAGGATGGCGTCTTTTCTCCTATAGTAATAGATGAGATAGTGAAAAAGCTTAAGAGTTATAACGATAAGGACCTAAGTGAGAGATTATATGGTAAGGAAGCTGAGATAAAAAAGCTGGCTGACGAATATCTCCATTGTACGTAACATCTTTTAGTGCCGGTTAAGGTGAGGCTTATTACCTTTACTGCTTTCCCTCAACCAGGGTATCGACCACTGAAGGGTCAGCCAGGGTACTGGTATCGCCCAGGTTACCAACATCGCTGGAGGCAATCTTGGTCAGTATCCGGCGCATAATCTTGCCGCTTCTGGTCTTGGGCAGGCCATCGGCAAACTGGAGCTTATCTGGCGTGGCTATCGGCCCAATCTCACTGCGGACGTGAGCCACCAGCTCTTTTTTGAGCCCGTCAGACTGCCTCACATCAGCCTTCAGGATAACAAAGGCGTATATGCCCTGCCCCTTAATCTCGTGGGGCATGCCCACCACCGCTGCCTCAGCCACCGACTCATGGGATACCAGGGCGCTTTCAACCTCGGCGGTACCTATGCGGTGACCGGAGACATTGATAACATCGTCTATTCGCCCCATCAGCCAGTAGTAACCGTCGTCATCCACCCTGGCTCCGTCTCCGGTATTGTAGACACCGGGGAAACGGACGAAATAGGTCTTCTTAAACCTGGCCGGCTCACCGTAGACCCGCCGCATCAAGCCCGGCCAGGGCTTCTTGATTACCAGGTAGCCGCCCTCATTGACATCGGCAGCAGAGCCGTCTTCCCTGAGCACCGCCGGCTCAACGCCGGGGAAGGGAAAGGTGGCTGAGCCCGGTTTGAGCGGGATAGCCCCGGGCAGAGGGGTAATCAGTATGCCGCCGGTCTCTGTCTGCCACCAGGTGTCTACGATGGGGCATCTGCCCTTGCCGACTACGTTGTAATACCACATCCAGGCCTCGGGGTTAATCGGCTCCCCGACCGAGCCCAGGATGCGCAGAGAGCTCAAGTCGTGCTTATCGGGCCACTCATCGCCCTCTCTCATTATCGCCCGGAGGGCGGTGGGGGCGGTGTAGAAGATGTTGACGTGATACTTTTCCACCACATCCCAGAACCTGTCGGGGTGAGGATAGGTCGGGACTCCTTCAAATACCAGGCTGGTGGTGCCCAGGGCTAAGGGGCCATAGACGATATAGCTGTGCCCGGTGACCCAGCCGATGTCCGCCGTGCACCAGAAGGTATCCTCGTCCTTGACATCGAATATCCACTTGAGAGTCTGGTAGGTGAAAAGGAGATAGCCAGCCTGGGTATGAAGAACCCCCTTGGGTTTCCCGGTGCTGCCGCTGGTATAGAGGATATAGAGGGGGTCTTCGGCGTCCATCTCCTCAGGCTCGCAATACGGCTTAATATCCTCGGCCGTCATTTCCTTGTCCCACCAGTAGTCACGGCCGGACTGCATCTTTACCCCGATATCAGCCCTCTTGACCACAATCACATCCTTTACCTCGGGACAGGCCTTAACGGCGATATCGGCGTTGTCTTTGCTCCTGATAATCCGTCCGCCACGGTAGTAACCATCGGCGCAGATGAGGACTTTAGCCTTACATCCCAGCACTCTATCCCTCAGCGCCTCGGCGCTAAAGCCGCCGAAGACCACGCTGTGGATAGCGCCGATTCGGGCGCAGGCCAGCATGGCGATAGGCAGCTCTAGGACCATAGGCAGGTAGATGGATACCCGGTCGCCCTTCTTAACGCCGTGTTTTTTAAGCACATTGGCGAACTTGCACACCTCGTAATAAAGCTGTTGATAGGTCAGCGTCTTGCTATCGCCGATGTCTCCCTCCCAGATGAGGGCGGCTTTATTCTTCCTCCAGGTCTTGAGGTGACGGTCCAGGCAGTTATAGCAGACATTGAGCTTACCGCCGACAAACCACTGGTGCTTGGCCTCCTTGAAATCGGCCACCAGGACCTTGTCCCACTTTTTATACCAGTCAAGCTGTTCGGCAAGCTCTCCCCAGAAAGCCTCAGGGTCGTCAATAGACCTCTGATAGATTTCCCGGTACTCTTCCAGGCTCTTTATATAGGCGCTTTGACTAATCTGCTTGGAGGGTTTAAATACCCTCTTTTCCTCCATCATGGAGGTAATCGTCTTCGCCTCTGTCATATACGACTCTCCTTCTAGCTCCAAACCCTTTACTTGGCTTTTCATCGGTCTAACGGCGACAAATTAGGCCGCCGTATTAAATTATACTAGAGGCTGACTATATGTGGTAAGAGTTATCGCACCTGAGGGTTAATCCTGATAGGCGACACCCATAAGCTGGGTGAATGCCGCCCGTAGCCTCTGTGAAATCACGTAGGCTACTCCCCCGGCAATTGCCGCGCACAGCTTGGGATCGGAGTAGACCAGATTACGCAGTTCCTTCCCGTTGAAGGCAAGCACCTTTGTCTTCTCCAGGGCCTTCACTGTGCAAGTACAGCGGTATGGCGGTATTGAGGCTGACCAGCCGAAACATTCAAAATTAGAAGCCGCCTGGATTTGTCGCCTGTCCGTTGGTCCCAGCTCCAGAAGAACGGATACCAGCCCTTCTTCAATCACATATATCTTTTCCTCTTCCCGGTCCTGCTTGCATATGACTGTCCCCGTCTCAAATACTTCCGGCGTGCACATCTTAGCCACCTCCTCAAGCTCATCGTCCTCCAGGTAGTGGAACACATCGGACTTCCTTAAGACCTCTAGCTTATCCATTTACGCTCCTCCGAAATTTTCTCACTTGTCTTAACTTACTGCCCAGAAATATATTTTACACCGTTCATGGTATATTTTCCAGTTGGCTATAAAGACATTATATAGCGGCTATAACAGTCCCCACGCCGATTAGAATAAGGTATATCCCTAAGATGTAGGCCAGCACCTTGGGCCAGATGAGTATGATAACGCCGACGGCAATAGTGATAACGCCAGCTATAATCCCTCCGGCCAGTGTCAGGTCAGGCATGTCTTTAGCTCCTTCCTAACTTCTTATTGCTCCTATAATACAACTTTTGGCCCAGTATGGCGAGAGAGTACCATTTTATACGTAATACCTATTGACATTAGGCAGTGAATGGTTTATTGTTCATAAAAAAGGAGGTAGACCCGATGCAAGCCTATTGTGTCAAGTGCCGCACCAAAAGAGAGATGAAGGACGCCAAGACCATAACTATGAAGAATGGCAGGCCGGCGACCCAGGGAGTGTGCCCGGTATGTGGCACTAAGATGTTCAGAATAGGGAAAGGCTAAAAAAGAAGTAGTTAATAAGGTTTCCAGGTAAGGCTGGGTATGTGTATTTTAAGCATATCCAGCCTTCTTGTTATTCACCTCACCCATTGCTATAAAACCCTGTTTAACTTGACAAAAACAAGGGCAGAGTCTAACATTGGGGCACAGCTAACCTGCCTTTAAAAAAGGTCTATCTTTAATTCTACTCACATCTATCAATAGCGATACTTCAGCTCTATAGCTCTCACTATCAGGGAAAGGAGAACGAAGGAGATGGCTGGACCCTTAGACGGAATTAAGGTGGTGGAAATAAGCATGTTTCAGCAGGGGCCGGTGGCGGGGATGAGGCTGGGTGACTTAGGCGCCGAGGTAATCAAGGTGGAGCCCAAGAACGGCGACCCGGCGCGGGGAATGATGAGGATTATCGGTGCCGATACCGGCCTTAAAGGGCGCAACTATTACTTTGAGAGTAATAACCGCAACAAGCGGAGCATCACCCTGGATTTGAACACAGAAAAGGGCAAGAAGGTATTCTTTGAGCTGATTAAGCGCGCCGACGTCTTCGTGACCAACCTGAGCATAGACGCCCCCAAGAGGATGGGGATTAATTACCAGGCGCTTTCGGCCATAAACCCGCGGCTTATCTACGCCCATGCCTCAGGCTGGGGAAGAGAAGGCCCCGACGCCAACGAGCTTTCCTTCGACTATACCGGAATCGCCAGGTCGGGAACGATGATGATGTGCGGAGAGCGTAATGGCCCGCCGGCAACCCTTATCCCGGGAATGGGCGATGAGCAGGGTGGGCTTATCTGTGCCTGGGCGGTGACCGCCGCCCTCTATGCCAGGGAGAAGACAGGCAAGGGGCAGCTGGTAGATACCTCCCTGATGGGCAGCCTGATTGCCCTGCACGGGGTCAACTTTGCCGCCCCCGGAGTCCTGGGCAAGGAATTCCCCAGGTTCATCAGGGCTGAGGCCGGCAATCCCATCTATAACCACTATCAATGTAAGGACGGCAAATGGATTGTCATCGCTCACCTTCAGCCCGATAGGTACTGGCCCAACGTGTGCAAGGCAATGGGCATAGAAGAACTGGAGCACGACCCAAGGTTCAATAGTATTGAAGCCAGGCACGATAACGGCAAGGAGCTGGTGGCCATACTGGATGAGAAGTTTGCCACCAAGACCAGGGACGAATGGATGAAGATTTTCAAGAAGGAGAATGTAATCTGCACCCCCATCCAGTCATCCAGCGAGGTGTTTAAAGACCCCCAGGCGTTGGCTAACAGCTATGTTATCGAGGTTGAGCACCCGGTGTGGGGCAAGATAAAGATGCTCGGCTTCCCTTGGTTGTTCAGCCAGACCCCGGCCTCAGTCCAGCGGGAAGCACCGGAACTTGGCCAGCATACCGAGGAGATATTACAGGAGCTGGGTTATAACTGGGACGACATTACCAAGCTAAAAGAAGAGGAAGTAATAAACTAAACCACCGCCCAGCATAAAGGAAAAGCCAGGCTGCCCAACCTTCCTGGACTACAAAATGCCCCATTCTACCGATGTGCCCAATATGTAGAAATCGGCAGGGACATTTTGTATACTAAAGTTAAGCGGCAACGTTAGCCAGAGGGAGGCTTTGAAGGGGGTGAATGTGATGAGCAATCTGGTAGAAGCGGGTAAGAGCGGAGAGCTGGCCGATGGCGCCATGAAACACGTCCCCAGTCCCAGCGGAGAGATTCTCCTGGCCAGGGTCGGCGACAAGTACTACGCAGCCGATAACCGCTGTCCTCACCTTGGGGGAAGGCTCTCAAACGGCAAGCTGGAAGGGACGGTAGTCACCTGCCCTCTTCACAGCTCTCAGTTCGACCTGAAGGACGGCAGTGTCGTTCGCTGGCTTAAGGGCAGTGGGCTCATGGCTAAGGCGGGCAAGGCGCTAAAACCACCCAAAACACTCAAGGTATACCTAGTGCAGGTCAAGGACGGCCAAGTCCTGATAGAGGTTTAGCCGGCAACCTTTTGGCTTCAGATGTGATAACTTTGTAAGATTTCTCTCCCTGATTTTATGATTTTGTCATTGTTTGCCCTTATTATTTAAGCGTCAACTCAAAGCGGGGTGCTTTGGAGGCTAATGTAAGATGTCTATTCTCTTCTCAGGCGAAGAAAAAGCCCACCTGAGGCAGCTTTCCCAACTTCAGCAGACAATGACAGGAGCCGGATGACGTTTTTTGAGGAGAGTAAAGATGACAACCGAACAGGATAAGACGCTGGAGGCGCTTAAAACCGCCATCCAGATGGAGATTGACGGCAAGAAATACTACCTGAAGGCCAGCCAGGAGAGCGGCAACGCGCTGGGCAAAAAGCTCTTGGAGAAGCTGGCCATAGAGGAGGATAACCACCGCCAGAAGTTCGAGCAGATATATGAGGCTATCCGCAAAAAGAAGGCCTGGCCGACTATTGATTTTAAGCCCGACGGGGGCCAGAGTTTGAGGACTATATTCGCCCAGGCTGCTGAGGAAATCGGCTCTAAAGCTGAAGCCCCGACCACCGAACTTAATGCCGTTCAGACGGCCATGGACATGGAAAATAAGACCTACGATTTCTATAAGCGCCATGGGGAAAAGGCCAGCCATGATACCGAGAAGGACTTCTATCACGCCGTGGCCGCCGAGGAGAGGGAGCACCACCTGATTCTGCTCGACTACTACGAATACCTCAAAGACCCGGCGGGCTGGTTCGTCAAGACGGAACACCACTCCCTGGACGGGGGATAATATGAACACCAAGGCTCTGCACAAATTAGGCTATGGCCTGTATATAGTAGGCTCAAGAAAGGGTAAGCGCTTCAACGGGCAAGTCTCCAATACCGTCTTTCAGATTACCTCCCAGCCGCCGACCCTGGCGGTAAGCATCAACAAAGAAAACCTCACCCACCAGTTCATCAGGCAGAGCAAGGTCTTTTCCGCTTCCATCCTGGCTAAAGATACCCCCCTGGCTTTCATCGGGCACTTCGGCTTCAAGTCGGGGCGGGACATAGATAAGCTGAAGGGCATTAACTATATAATAGGCAAGACTAAAGCGCCGGTGGTCACCGACCACGCCGTGGCTTACCTGGAAGCCAGGTTAACCCAGGAAGTAGACGTGGGCACGCACACTATCTTCATCGGGGAGTTGGTGGGGGCAGAGGTCATCAATGAAGACGAGCCCCTGACCTATGCCTATTATCATCTGGTCAAGCGGGGCACCACTCCCAAGACCGCCCCCAGCTATATTTTGGAGGAAGAAAAAAAGACGTCTAAGATGGCCAAGTACAAGTGCACCGTATGCGAATATGTCTACGACCCGGAGCTGGGAGACCCCGACGGCGGCATTGCCCCGGGGACGCCTTTTGAGAAGATACCCGACGACTGGGTATGCCCTGTCTGCGGCGCCGCCAAGAGCGAATTCGAAAAGATAGAGGAGTGATAAGGAGCCGTGTACAGCAAATGCCCGGGCCAGGATATGAGAGACCTGCGGGTATCGGTGCATAAGTGCCCGAACTGCGGCGCTGAGGTTGAAATCTTCTCCGACGAAATGCGGGTGAAGTGTCCCAAGTGCCATAAATATGTCTACCGGGAGAAGGTGCCCTCCTGTATTGAGTGGTGCGCTTCAGCCCGCCAGTGCCTGGGGGAGGAGAGGTGGAAACAGCTAAAAGGGTCTGATTAAGGGGTTTAGCCGGAAATAAAAATCAAGGAGTGAGCCATGGACAAGGGAAAAATCATAGCCATGCTAAATCAAGACATTGAGGGGGAACATGCTGGCATCATTCAGTATCTAACCCATGCCTACGCTATGGGTGAAGGCGAGATGTCCTGCGAGATTGAAGCCCTGGCCAGAGAGGAAATGCGCCACCTGGACTGGCTGGCCGAGACCGTAGTCGAACTGGGCGGTATACCCAGCCTGAAGCGGGGAAAGATGCGCATGGGAGGCAAGGCGGTGCCGGAATGGATGGCTAACGACGTACGGCTGGAAGAGGACGCCATCAATCTCTACAAGGAGCACATCAAGGCGATAACCGACCTCAAAATAAAGAGACTGCTCAAGCGCATCCTCTCCGACGAAGAATCCCACCGCGGCGATTTCCAGCACTTCGTTGACAAGTCCAGGAGGGAAGAGGCTACTGATTTAAGGGGCAACCGCAAAGACGATGTCACCAAAGTCCTTAACTGGGGCATCGAGCATGAGTATACCGTTATCCTCCAGTACCTGTTAAGCTCCTATCTGACGCCCGACAAAGAGGTCAGGAAAGAGATGGAAGACCAGGCCATCAACGAGATGCAGCACCTGGGCTGGCTGGCCGAGGAGATGGTCGACGGCGGGAGCAGCCCCAAAATCGAGCACGCCAAGGTCGACCGCTCCAAGAAAACCACCGATATGCTGCGCTCAAGCATCAAGATAGAGAAGGAAGTTACCGAAGCATACGACCGCGCCGCCAAAAAGATAAAAGACCCCGGCCTGAAAAAGCTCCTATTACGGATTAGAGACCATGAAATCTACCACACCAGGGTCTTTACCGACCTGCTCAAGGAAGAGGGAAAATAGAACAGCGGCGGGTCTGCCCAAGCTATAATGAGGAAGCTATCTAGTCTGCTATTAGCTGTCATGCTGGTTATTTGGATAGCGTCAGGATAAACTATAGGCGCTAGCGCCGGCTCACAATTTCGCCAGCCGCTTCCCTCTCCAGTTGTCAAACCAGACAATTATCCCCGGCATTACGGCAATCGTTATTATCAGGCAGAGGAATACACCGAGTATAGTGGCGATACCGAAGTCGCGTACCATGACGAAGTTAGAGACTATCAGCACGCCGAAGCCGCCCAGGGTGGTCAGGGCGGTGGTAACTATAGCCCGCCCCATCTTTGAAATCGCGGTGACCATAGCCTCGTAAGGTTTCAGCCCCCGCTTCTTCTCCTCGTCATAGCGCCCGATGAGCAGTACCATGAACTCGGTGCAGATGCCGATGATAATAACCCCCAGCACAGCGGTGAGCGGGTTAAGGGGAATGCCGATGAGGTACATATCCAGCGAAGACCAGGCGATTACGGCGCCAACCGGTACGATGATGAATATGGCGCTACTCAAGCGCCGATAGACCAGCAAGAGAACGATAAATACGGCGCCGAGGCAGATTAGGTTCATGGTGAGCCTTTTGCCGACCACGGCGTCCACGGTGCTGGCGCCGAGGGCAAGACTGCCGACGGATGAAATCTCTACCCCTGAAGGCGGCTCGGCCTCAGATTCCATAGCCTGGAGCAGTTGGTGGGTCTCATCCAGGGATATGTATTCAATGTTGAACGAGGCGCTAGCCATAGTGCGGTCGCTGGAGAGGAGCAGTTCTAAATAGGGGGAAGGAGTGCCATCCAGTATGGCTTCAATCTCCTGCTCTGAGGGGATTACTCCACCAGCGGCGTCACTGACCAGCACCGCCAGGCTGTTCACCGAGATGAGCTCGGGGTGGACAGCTAAGACCTCTTCCTGGTAGCCCTCCAGCCAGTTAAGCACTTCCGGGCTGGCGGCGTCATCGGCTTCTATCATGAAGAGAACCTCTCCCCCGCTACCCAGAATCTGGCGCAAATCTCTCACTTCCCTCAGTTCGGTTATGTCCTGGGGCATAAGCTCTTCAAAGTCGGTGTTCCTGGGCAGCCAGTGGTCAACCACGCCGCCGGCGATGCCGAAGACAAGCGCCACCAGGAAAATGGGAAGAGTGCCGCGAATGGCGACCTTAGCCACTCGCCCCAGAATGCGCTCAATACGGTCGCTTGCCTCCGAGGACTCTTTTCTTAGCTGCTTAATAGGCGCCCTCTTATCGGCTATATAGACGATACTATGGAGCAGGAACAGGGCGGCCAGGTAGCTCAAGACGATACCGACTGCCAGGGCCACGCCGAAGTCACGTATCATGGGCACCTCGGATATATACAGGGTGATGAAGCCGATTATAGTCGCCACCAGGGCAATGCCGACTATGGGGAACATGCTTGACAGAGAGGTGGTAATTGCCTCGCCGACTGACTTGTTTCTAATGAGTTCTTCCTGGTAGCGGTTGTGAAACTGGATTGAATAATCTATGCCGAGGCCGATAAGTATCGGCAGGACCGCCATGGTAGCCATGGTAAGCGGGATTGAGAGGTAGCCCATCAACCCGAATGTCCACAGGGCGCTGATACCGACCATAAGCAGGGAGAGCAGCCGCCAGCGCACGCGGAATATAAGTACCAGAACCAGAACCATAACCGCCAGAGCCAAAACCAATAAGATCATTATATTGTTGCCCAGGCTGGTGCTGATGGCGTTGACCAGCTTGGTGGCGGCGACTACGGTGATAGTTACCTCCGTCAGCGGATGGGCGGCAAAGAAGTCTTCAATATCGGTGGCTGCCTGCAGGGCTTCACTGTCGGGCATATTGCCCTGAGGAGTGACTGAAATCAGAGCGTGCCAATAATCAGGGATGAAGGACTCCATCTCCGGGATGAGCGCTCCTTCTTCATCATAGAGGACAGCGTCTATAAATTGCTGGTTGTCCAGTGAGGGCTCGCCAATGAGCTGCATTTGCTCTATCTGAGGCTGGAACTCCTCCAGAACCCTGGCCTGCGCTTCCTCTGCGGCCTGTTCCTGCTCGGCTTCGCTCAAGCCCATTGCCGCCGCCGCCTCTCTAGCCTCACTGGCGGCGGCCTCCTGAGCCAGGAAAATCTGCGTCTGAATGTCCTGCCTCATTCGCTCGGCTTCCTCAATGGCTGCCTGCAGCACGGTTAGCGGGCCGAGAACGGAGCGGTAGCGCTCGTCCTGGGAAAACTCCTGCTCAAACTGGTCGAGGACAGCCAGGTTATCAACCGAGAAGATATCCTCCTGCCGCCCTTCGAGCAGGATTGCTATCGAATCGCCGCCAAATTGCTCTTCATAGCGCGCGTTGTCCTGCCATAGGTCCGAGCTGGGAGAGACCAGTGACTCGAAGCCAGTCGAAGATTCCAGCAGGGTAACACCGGGAGCGGCCGCCCCGGAGAGCAAGGCAATAATTACCAGTATCCACCAGGGGCGGCGTTCAATAAAGCGGGCTATCGCCCTTGAAAACCTTTTCACTATATTCTTACCTTAGCTCTGCGAGAGCGGGAGACGGGATTCGAACCCGCGACAACCTGCTTGGAAGGCAGGGACTCTGCCAACTGAGTTACTCCCGCTAAATTATAATTATTTTAGACTGAAAATCTGGCTTTGTAAAGAAGTACTTTCCCCGGTTATAGGATTAGCATGGCGTCGCCGAAGCTGTAGAAACGGTACTTTCTGGCTATAGCTTCCTCATAGGCACCAATAATGAAGTCCTTGCCGGCAAAGGCAGCGGCCAGCATCAGCAGTGTTGAACGGGGCAGATGGAAATTGGTTATCAGGGCGGAGGCTGCGCGGAAATGGTATCCCGGTAGAATAAACAGGCTTACCCAGTCCTCAAATGGTTCTACGAGAGACGCTTGCCTCTGCGCCGCCGCCTCTAAGATTCTCACCGTGGTCGTGCCCACACAGATGACTCTCCGCTCCTCCCGCTTAGCCCGGGACAACTCGTCGGCTACTTCCTGGCTTAACCTCCCGTATTCCTTATGAATAGGGTGCTTCAGCGGGTCGGCCTCTCTGACCGGCCGGAAGGTATCCAGCCCAATGTGGAGGGTAACGAAAAGACACTGGACGCCCATCTTTTCTATCCGGCTAAGCAGTTCAGGGGTAAAGTGCAATCCGGCGGTAGGCGCGGCCACGCTGCCCGAAACCCGGGCATAGACCGACTGGTAGCGCTCGGGCTCGGACAAGGGCTCGTGTATGTAAGGCGGCAGTGGGATTTCGCCCAACTGCGGCAGGAGTCTCTCATCGGCAAAGCTCACCACCTTTATGCCATCCTGCCCCTGCCCGGTTATCTCCGCCCTGACACTGGTATTACCAGCCATGGAAGCATCGGTTATTTCAATCCTGGTGCCGATGCCGACCCGCTTAGCCGGCTTTACCAGCGCCTCCCAGACAGCGTTGTCAAGCTGGCGCAAGAGCAGGAGCTCCACCCTACCCCCGCTATCAATTTTCTTTCCTTTAAGCCGGGCGGGGATAACGCGGCTATCGTTGAAGACCAGAACGTCTCCGGTGCGCAGATAGTCGGCTATTTCAGAGAAGCGGCGGTGCTCTATTGAGCTTTTGTTGCGGTTGAGCACCATAAGCCTTGAGCGGTCTCTGGGCTCGACCGGTGTCTGGGCGATGAGTTCGGGGGGAAGATGGTAGCTAAAATCACTGGTCTTCATGGCTTTAGGCTCTCGGGGAAGAGTATAGCAGTGCCGTAGCCGGTAAGGCAATACGAAATTTTTCCCACCCACCTTTGGGGGCTTTGCTCTCCACCCCTCCCCCGGTTTTGAAAAGAGTTCTTTTTCCCACCCCGTCCCACCCTCGGAGGCTAGCTTCCCCCAATCCCATGATTTGTTGAGGTATTTAGA
>DUEC01000071.1 GCA_011176635.1 Dehalococcoidia bacterium
ACCTCTTTAACACCCCTTAAAACGGGGATGGGGCAAAAAGGAAGTCTAAGAGGGGTGAAAACGGGGCCCCCGCAAAAACAAGGTTTATTGTGGGGTAAAAACCCCTCTTGGGCGGGCTTGGGTGGGAAGAAAAACCTAGGGGGAACAAAAAATGGACTGCATTTTCTGCCAGATTGCCGCCGGCAAAATACCCAGCGACATCGTCTACCAGGACCAAGAAATAATCGCCTTCCGCGATATAAACCCGCAGGCGCCGCGGCACCTGATTATCATTCCCCGCAAGCATATCCCCTCCCTCACCCGGTTATCCCCGGCCGACTTTAACCTCGTCGGAAAGATGGTAGCTATCGCCAACCAGCTGGCGGAAAAAGAGGGCGTGGCTGAAAAAGGCTATCGGCTGGCCATAAACTGCGGTGAAGAAGGCGGGCAGGCGGTGCCCCATCTGCACCTGCACCTCATCGGCGGGCGCCGGCTCTCAGACGCCCTGGGCTGACTTCCGATATTCCAGGAAGGTGAGCAGTCCGGCAATGCTCTTGGCATCACAGATGGCACCCGAGGCGATAAGCCCCTGAATCTGCTCTAACGGCACCCGCACCAGGGTGATACTCTGGCTGTCCTCAGCCTGAAGCGGGCTGGAGACAAGCTCGGTAGCCAGATAAAGATAGAGGTATTCGGTGCCGTAACCGGGAACGGAGTAGAAGCCGCCCAGCCGCTCTATCTTTTGGGGGAGAAAGCCGGTCTCCTCACGCATCTCGCGGCGGACGCACTCCTCCGGGGTCTCGCCGGGGTCGATGCCCCCGGCCGGTATCTCCAGCAACTCCTTCTCTATCGGCTTGCGGAACTGGCTTACCAGCAGGATATTGTCCTCATCGTCAACGGCGATAACGGCCACGCAATCGCTGTGCTCCACAATCTCCCGCGTCGTCTCCCGTCCACCGACCGTCCTGACGGTATCGACTCGCAGATTTACCGCTCGCCCCTCATAGACCGTTCGGCGGGAGAGCGTTTCTTCCTCAGCCAAGCTAGACCTCCGGGTGATAGATAAGAGCTATTTCGTCGCAATCGGGGAACTTGGGACAGCGGTAGCACTCAGTCCATACCTTCCTCGGCAGCTCCATCTTATCGGCTATAGAGAAGCCGAGCTTCTCAAAAAGGGCCGGCTTATAGGTGAGGCAGAAGAGGGTTTTAATGCCGAGCTCCCCGGCTTCCTCAAGGCAGGCTTTAATCAACTGGACGCCGATGCCCTTGTCCTGGCTGTCCTCGGCTACCGCCAGCGACCTTATCTCGGCCAGGTCCGACCAGAAAACATGCAGGGTGGCGCAGGCAACCACCTTCTCCCCCTCCCTGACCACAAAGCAGTCCCTTATGTTCTCATAGAGCTCGCTCAAAGGGCGGGGCAACATCTCGTCCTTTTCGGCAAAGTAGTTGATTAGCTGGTGCATCTGGGGGACATCGCCTATTTTAGCTTTTTCTACCTTCAACGTTTTGCTTCCCTTTCAATTTTTGCTCCAGAGAGCTATAGAAAGCGGCTTGAGGATGAATCCTCAAAAAACGGCCGCTATTGGAGCTACGCTTGACGCTAATGACGGCGCCGCTCTCCAGCGGCAGGTTTACATGGCCGTCAACGCTTAAGCCCGCCTGATGGTGGGTAGTAAGGCGCAGTTTGACCGCCGCCCCAGACAGCAACACCAGGGGGTAAGCCAGGCTGAGGTGGGGCAGTATCGGCGCCAGCAGGAATTCCTGAGCCTGGGGGTGGAGGATAGGGCCGCCGGCAGATAGCGAATAGCCGGTGCTACCGGTGGCGGTAGCCACGATAACACCGTCGGCCTTATAGGTGGTAAGCGGCTCGCCGTCAATGCTGGCTTCCACATAGACCACCCGGGCTATCGCCCCCCGCGCCACCACCACATCGTTCAGGGCATAGAAGGTGCTCACCGGCCCCGAGCCGGTATTGAGCTCGGCTTCGAGCATAGCCCGCTCGTCCAGCCAGCCTTTGCCTTCAAGTAAAGCCAGCAGCTTCTCCCTGAACTCATCAGCACTGAGCTCGGTCATGAAGCCCAGCTTGCCCAGATTAATCCCCGTAATCGGGATTTGAGCGGCCACCGCCACCTGAGCCGCCCTCAAGATAGTGCCGTCGCCGCCGACGGTAATAATCAGCTCGGTGTTTTTGAGCTGAGACTTGGCCTCCTCCCCTTCCCAGGCGGAGCCCAGCCATACCGATACCCCCTTAGCGGTTAGAAAATCCTTTACCTCCCCAGCCAGGGTATGGGCGGCTTTAATCATGGGGTGATATAGAACGCCAATCCTCTTCATAAAGCTATAACCCGCTGGTAATGAGCTATAAGGAAAACATCGCTTCCGAAAAGCAAGGGAAGTGTAACATCGCCCCCTTTAGGTGTCAAGGCGGCGTATGGGCGGTCAGCTTGAGCCTGAGTTTTTGAGGAGGAGCACGATGCTGCCGATAGCCCCCACCAGAAACCCCAGGGGACAGACCGGGATGGCCATGAAGAAGAAGGCGGCATCAAGGAAGTCCACCAGGGGGCCTAATATCGACAGGTCACCGCTCACCGTGCCCAGAGCGTAAAAGGCGTTGTGCAGGAGGACAAAGAGGAAAAAACCGGCGGCGGAAGCCCCGGTCAGCAAAAAGAACTTTTTAAGCCTGCCGCTTACCCTTTCCCTCAGCGTGAAAGCAATGAGGGCAACGCCCAACAGGAAGAAGACAATAAGCGGCGTCAGAAACAACCAGGAGCCGCCCAGCGACTCTCTGAACTGTGGAATGAAAAAGAGACAGGCGATGACAACGAAAACCGCCACCAGCGCCCAAAATACGGGCCAGCTAAATCGCCGCTTCACTTCTTGGCCCTCTTTTCACGCCCCACCGGCCTGGTCTTGCCCAGCTTCTTAACCGCCCGGCCCGACCTGAACCGGTTCTGGTTGACAAAGCCACGGGTGCGGTTAATCGGGCAACTCCTCGGCCTCCAGAGCCTCCGGGGGCAGCTCTATGAAGACCGGCTCATCGTAGTCGTGGAAGTTCACCACCATCGTCACCTCCGTGGTCACGCTATCAATTCCCTCCTCGCTGACGCCCGCCTCGCTGGCGCTCATCTCCAGAGCCAGGTAAATCTCGACCTTCATAATCAGGGAGCTGTCTACGGCTATCCACTCTCTAACCGACAAATCCGTACACAGCTCGGCCAGGTCAAACTGGCTGAAGTCTATCATTCCCATGCCCGCCGTCTCCTCGGACAACAACTCGCCTAAGGCTTCCATATCGGGCACTATCTCAAAAAGATAGCACTCAACGCCATCTACCGTCTCGGTGCGCAGGTAATTAACCTCGACGGCGGCGGCCAGGAACTCCAGTTGCCCGCTAAGGGGGTCTTGCTGCTGCCAGGTCTCCTCGTTTACCTCCGTCTTCACCCACTGTTCACCCAAGCCGAAGAACTCCATCCTGGTGTACATCCAACCGTCAACGAGGTAAACGTCACCGGTCACTTCCTGTTCACCCATCAATGGCATTTCCATCATAATAGCCATTGCATAATACATTTCCTCATTGGCCACATCCATAACGCCATTATTTATGTCAAGGGAGATTGAGGTCGTCACGGTCGAGGACTCACCGGTTACACTCACCTCCATCGGCATACGCATATCAAAGCTGACGGTATCGAACTGGGACGCGGTGGCGCCAGCGATTATCTGGTCTATCTCTCCTTGAGGGAGTCCCTCACAACCGACAAAGGTAAGGGACAGGACCAACGCCAGAGATAATACCAGTACCCTCCTTAGTATCAACATGTTCTTTACTCCTTATATTCAAGCCCGGTCTTTGGGCACGCCCTGTAGGGCTATCATACCATACTGGGGAGTCCAGTCAACAAACCCCTATTTTTTATTCTGCCGCTGGCGATAGCGGGCGAACTTCTTGCCCAGCTTGCGGCCCGGCGGGGTGAGGATGAATATAAAATAAAGGGCGTATAGGCCCAGAAGGACAAAGACCAGGCGCTTTAGAGTGGGCAGCCAGGTGCCGGCCTCGATAGCAAAGGAACGCACCAGGGTTACAATGACACCGACGATGCCGATATAGCCCATGATAATCAGGACGGTGGCTATCACCCGCCTTTTGCGGTTCCGCACCACGTCCTCGGCGGCGCTGGTGGTAAAGCCGGTATTGGTGAAGGCGGAGAGGGACTGGAACATGGCCATTTTGGGCTCCATGCCGGTAAGTTGAAAGGCCAGGCTACCGATTTTGACTATGGCCAGGATGATTAAGACGATGGCGGCCAGCAGGAATACATAGAACAACATTTTTGCCTCCTTGTAAAGCTTAAAGATTGCTTTACTTTAGCGGTTAACCAAAACTATACACCAACTCCGCCGGCAATGAAAAGGGGCGTTAGCCCTCCCCTCCCCCAGTTATCT
>DUEC01000072.1 GCA_011176635.1 Dehalococcoidia bacterium
CAGTATCTCTCCCTTTAGTAAAGGGAGACTCAAGGGGGATTTTAAAATCCCCCCTTTACCCCCACCATTTCAGAGCGGGTCTTTCGTCCCATCCCAACCCGCCCTACGGGGGCTGGTGGCTAATCTTTCGCTTTTGGTGGGGGGAAAAGGGGGATACCGCCCCAATGGGGGGAGGGGGAAGAAAGTCTTAGGAGCGGAGCTTATGAGGGTGGGATAGGGTGGGAAGTAAGACCAGGGGGGAGGGGTAGAGAAAAATCCTTGACTACATAACTACCACCAGCTAGACTTGTTGCCATGAAGGTCATCGGTCTTACCGGCGGCATTGGCAGCGGCAAGAGCACCGTTTCCGGGTTCCTTAAGGAGCTGGGGGCGGCCGTTATTGACGCCGATGAGGTGGGCCATGAGGCTTTAAAGCCGGGTGCCGAGACCTGGCGGGAAGCGGTGGTTGCCTTCGGCAAAGAGATTCTAACTCCTGACGGCAGTATTGACCGCGGCAAGCTGGGCGAAATAGTCTTCGGCGACCCCGAGGCTCTGGCCCGCCTCAACCAGATAGTGCACCCCCGCATATCTGACATGGTAAAGGCTCAAATTGAAGAGCATCGGCGGCGGGGGGAAAAGGTGGTGGTGCTGGAGATGCCGCTGCTGGTTGAGGTGCCTCTTTCCATGAAGGCCGGCCAGCCTACCTTATCGGATGAGCTGGACGAAGTATGGGTTACCGTAGCCCCGGAGGCCGCCGTGCTCAAACGGCTGGAAGCCAAGAACGGGATGTCCCAATCTGAGGCTCTGGCCCGCATCCGTTCCCAGATGCCCGTTAGTGAGAAGGTAAAACAGGCCGATGTGGTCATAGATACCGATTGCCGCCTTGACGAGCTTGAGGCGAAGGTAAAAAAGCTCTGGCAGAGGCTCTAACTTGACACCTAGCTATGGCAATTGGTAGAATAATCTGTTTAATGGAGGTCTAAAATTTACGCTATCATTGAGACCGGGGGCAAGCAATATCGGGTGAGCCCCGGCCAGACCATAGATGTGGAACGCCTGGCGGTAGCTGAGGGCGATAAAGTTGACCTGGAGAGGGTCCTGCTTATTGCCGACGGCAAGAAGGTAACGGTGGGCGCGCCCGTTGTTGACGGCGCCAAGGTGATTGCCACCTCGCAGGGGGAAGGCAAGGGCGATAAGATTGTCGTCTTGAAGTATAAGCCCAAGGTGCGCTACCGCAAGAAGACGGGGCACCGCCAGCGCTATACCCGGCTGGTTATTGATAAGATAGTCGAGCCCGGGGCGGCTCAAGCCAAGCCGGCCAAGAAGGCTCTGCGGCCTAAAAAAGAGGTGAAGGAAAGTGGCTCATAAAAAAGCGGGCGGCACCACCCGTGGTGGTCGCGATAGCCAGTCCAAGCGGCTGGGAGTGAAGATATACGCCGGCCAGGCGGTGCGGGCCGGGACGATACTGGTCCGGCAGCGGGGTACGCGCATTCACCCCGGCGGTAACGTGGGCGTGGGCAAGGACCATACCCTCTTTGCCCTGATTGACGGCGTGGTCGCCTTCGAGCCTACCAGCAACAACCGCAGAAAGGTCAGCGTCAACGCTGGCTAGATGATATGAAAGAGAAGATTCATCCCAAGTTCTATGACGATGCCCAGGTGACCTGTGCCTGCGGCAACACCTTTACCGTCGGCTCCACCAAGAAGACACTAAAGGTCGAGCTGTGCAGTAAGTGCCATCCCTTTTTCACCCAGGAACGCCGCATGGTTGACACCCTGGGGCGGGTGGAGCGGTTTAAGCGGCGCTACAAGATGGAGGACTAAAAAACGTCTTGATGGGAGCAGGAGCGGGCTGGTAAAGCCGCTCCTTTTTATTATGGCTAAGAGATTTTATTACGGCGGTCAGGCGGTTATTGAGGGGGTGATGATGCGGGGGCAGAAGGCGATGGTAACTGCGGTGCGCCGTCCCGGCGGCGGCATGGCTATGGACACCCAGCTTTTGCCGCCCATCTATTACGGCCGCTGGAGGAAAACACCGCTGATACGGGGCGTCATCGTCCTCATTGAGGTGCTGGTGCTGGGTATCAAGACCCTGCTCTACTCGGCCAACGTCTCCCTGGAGGAGGAAGAGGCGGAGATTTCGGGGTGGCTGGTCTGGCTTCTGGTAGCGGCTTCCCTGGCTTTATCCGTTGCCCTCTTCTTTGTGGCCCCCCTTTTCCTGACCAAGTTGCTTGACCCTTATATTGCTTCATCGGTGGTGTTCAGCCTGATAGAGGGCGGCATCCGGGCGGCTATTGTCGTTCTCTACCTGGGGGTGATAGGCTTGGTGCCCGATATCAAGCGCTATTTCGCCTATCACGGCGCCGAGCACAAGGCGGTAAACGCCTATGAAGCCGGAGTCCCCCTGGAGGTGGAAGCCGTCAGGAAATACAGCACGGCTCACGTTCGCTGCGGCACCAGCTTTCTCTTTACCGTGATAATTATCGCCATCATAGTCTTTGCCCTGGTCGGTCTGCACACGTTCTGGATGCTGGCTTTATCGCGGATTCTGCTGCTTCCGGTTATCGCCGCCTTCGCCTATGAGGTAATCTATTTCAGCGGGCGCCATGCCGATAACCGCTTACTCAGGGTTGTCATGTTCCCCGGACTGTGGCTGCAGAGGCTGACCACCCGGGAGCCCGATGATGATAAGCTTGAGGTCGCCCTCTCGGCGCTGAGGAAGGTGGTGGAGCTTGACCAGAAAGAGGAGACGGCTCAGCCTTCTAAGTCGGCTTCGGTCAGCTCCTGAAAGAAGCAGGTCTTATTGCCGGTGTGGCATACCGGCCCGGCCGCTTTCCCCTTGATTAAGATGGTATCGCTATCGCAGTCCTTCCATATTGAGCGCACCTTGATGATGCTACCCGAGGTCTCCCCTTTGTGCCACAGCTCCTGGCGGCTGCGGCTGTAGAACCAGGCTTCACCGCTGGCTAGCGTCCGGCGTAGCGCCTCTTCGTTCATGTAGGCGAGCATGAGCACCTCGCCGCTATCGGCGTCCTGGGCTACGGCCGGGATAAGCCCGTCTTTGTTGAACTTTATATCTTTTATCAACCTCTTCCCCCTTTTAGGCTTGCTTGACCAGCTTTCCCCCCACCAGCAGGTCGAAATTCTGGTCCCTGACGCCCCGGCGGCGCAGGAGCGCCGACTTTCCGGCTATCTCAAAGGGCACTTCTTTGGGCAGGCCCCAGAGGGAAGCCCCCCATGCTTTGACCTGCTTGCCGTCAATCAGTAGCTGACCGGCGCCGGAGACAAAGACCTTGCCGTACCTGGCTTCGACGGCAAACTTTTTACCCTTAATCTCGACGACCCACTTCATGTTTGGTTCCTCTTAAAGTTTTTATTTGGTAAGCCCTATTATAACATATTGGGGGGTATTAGCCTCTCCCCCCGCTTCCAGTCGTCTTACTTCCCACCCTACAGGGGTTGACACCCCTTTAAGACCATCTATTCCCCCACCCCAAAACAAGAGAGTTGAAGAGAGGCAAATACGGGGCCCCCGCAAAAACAAAGTTTTTGTGGGGTAAAGAGCCTCTTTTGGGTGGGTATGGGAAACAAGAGAACCGCTAAAAGGGGGAGGGGAAAGAAAGTCTTAGAAGCGGAGCTTATGAGGGCGGGTTCGGGTGGGACGAAAAAGTTATGCCTAAACAGGGGGAGTGGGGAAGGGTAAGACCCCCTACCCCTTTTATATATCTTTTCCCACCCGCCGCCCTTAAAGGGGAAAGGAAAAAGGTTATTTGTTAACCCGCCAGCGATAGTGCTATAATTACACCGCAAAAGGTTTAAAAGCCCAAAATTATAAATCTAGAAAGAGAAGGACTATCAAAATGGCATCGACCGAGGAGCTAATCGAGGAGTATAAGAAAAAGAGAGCCAAGATACTGCAGATGGCAGCCCCGGAGGCTATCGAAAAGCGCCATAAAGGGGGACAGTGGACGGCCAGGGAAAGGATAGACTATCTATTCGACCCTGGCACCTTCACCGAGCTGGGGCTCTTCGTTAAGCACCGGACGGTCCATTTCGGCATGGATAAGAGGGAGGTGCCGGCGGAAGGGGTGGTTACCGGCTACGGCAAGGTAAACGGCCGGCCCGTGGTCGCCTTTGCCGAGGACTATATGGCTATGGCCGGTACCTTCGGCGAATACCACGGATTAAAAGAAATCCGGGCTATAAACTTTGCCAAGGACATGGGCTGGCCCCTCATCGGCATGAACGACTCCGGCGGCGCCCGCCTCCAGGAGGGAATGGATACCCTGGAAGCCTACGGCTGGATATTCCGGGCTCAAATCCAGGCTTCAGGCATAATCCCCCAGATAGCCCTGCTGCTGGGCCCCTGCCTGGGCGGACAGGCATATCACCCCATAATGCAGGACTTCCTCATCCAGACCCGCAAGACCGGCTTTATGGGAATCGCCGGGCCGGCTTTCGTCAAGACCCAGCTGGGGGAGGAAATCTCCCTGGAAGAGCTCTCCGGCTGGAAAGCCCACGCCGTTAAATCGGGGCAGACCCATATCGTGGCTGAGGACGACAAGGACGCCATAGACAAGGCCAAGGAGCTCCTGTCCCTGTTCCCGACTAACAATAAAGAGATGCCGCCCCGTATCAAGACCAAGGACGACCCCGAGCGCACCTGCCCCGAACTGGATACCATCATTCCCGATAAACCCACCCAACCCTACGACATGTATAAAGTAATCCATGCCATCGTCGATGACGGCTATTTCTTCGAGACGCTGAAAGACTATGCCCGGAGCACCATCACCGGCTTTGCCCGCTTCAACGGGCGACCGGTGGGAATATGGGCCAACCAGCCGCTATGGGCGGCGGGCATTATTGATATTGACGCCTCGGACAAAGGGGCCAGGTTCGTCAGATTCTGCGACCTGTTCAACATCCCGGTGGTTACCCTCCAGGACTGCCCCGGCTACATGATAGGCTCCGAGCAGGACTGGAAGGGCATCCTGCGCCACGGCGCCAAACTGCTCTTCGCCTGGGCCGATGCCTCCGTGCCCCTGATTTCAATCATCATGCGCAAGTCCTACGCCGGCGCCCACTACGGCATGCTGGACAAGGGCATTGGCGCTGACCTGGTCTTCGCCTGGCCCACCGCCAGGGTTACCATCGTTGGTGCCGAGACCGCAGCCAGCGTTATCTTCGCCCGGGAGATAAGGGAATCGGAGAAGCCTGAGGAGACGCGAACCAAGAGAATTCAGGAATACGACGATATCTATGAGAACCCCTATAAGGGCGCCGAGCGGGGCTATATCGACGACGTCATCATGCCCAGCGATACCCGGAAGGTGATTAACAGGTCGCTGGATATCCTGGAAGAGAAGAATAAGGACAACAAGGCATTCTTAGCCCGACCCTGGCGCAAGTATTCCAATATCAATCTATAAGGTAGGCTACCACGGAAATTATCCCCGCCATAGACATCAAAGACGGTAAGTGCGTCCGCCTCTACCAGGGCGATTATGAGCAGGAGACGGTATTCTCCGACGACCCGGTAGAGGCCGCCCTGGAGTGGCAATCCCTGGGGGCGCCCCGGCTGCACATCGTTGACCTTGACGGCGCCGCCCGGGGAGAGGTCTCTAACCTGGATATCATCACCGAGATTGCCGAAGCCGTATTGGTCCCGACACAACTGGGCGGCGGCATCCGCCGGCTGGAGACCGTGGAGCGCATGCTCAAAGCGGGCATCGAGCGGGTAATCCTGAGCACCGCCGCCGTAGAAGAGCCAACGCTGATTGACCAAGCCTGCGGCAGGTTCAGTGAGTCTATTATCGTTAGCATTGACGCCCGGGAAGGGTATATTTCCACCCACGGCTGGCTAAAAGAGACAAAGCTAAGGGCGATAGAGCTGGCCCAAGCTATGGTCAAGCTGGGGGTAAAGCGCTTTATCTATACCGATATCAACCGCGACGGTACCCTCACCGAGCCTAATTTCTCAGCCACCGCCGAGCTGATAAACGCCATCAGACAGCCGGTCATCGCCGCCGGCGGCATATCGTCTTTAAACCACCTCAAGATGCTCAAAGCCCTCGGCGCCGAGGGCGCCATTATCGGCAGGGCGCTCTATACCGGGGACATTAACCTAAAGCAGGCGCTGGCTGCTGTTAGCTAACGGACTAGCCCCTCCACCTTTTTAACCTTTGTTTTTCTGCCCACCCGAACCCGCCCAAAAGGGGCTTTGCCTCTATAGACTTCTCGCCCCGCCCCTGTTTTAA
>DUEC01000073.1 GCA_011176635.1 Dehalococcoidia bacterium
CGCAATCCGCTATAGCGGGGTCGAATCCCTGCTTGAGGCCTTTGTCTGGTAAGACTACTTGGGCTAAGCGGTGTTGAAGGCTGGGTCCTGCGCGGCGGAGCTCTATGAATCCCGTCAGGTCTGAGAGGAAGCAGCGGTAAGTAGAAGCCCCGGGTGCCGTAGGGCTACCTGGTTGGAGCTGGCTGGCGTTAAGCAAGCTACTAGGCGGGGTCGAGGGCAGGTGCACGGCCTCATTGGTTTTGGCATGGACAAGAGCCCGAATTCATTGCTGGCCCAGACCAAAAGACGGTTGCGCCGTTTTGACCTCAAGGCGAGAAAGGGGCTGGGGCAGCACTTCCTTGTTGACAGAGAGGTGCTGGGGGCCATTGTTGCCGCCGCCGAGCTCAGCCCCTCCGATGTCGTTGTGGAGATAGGTCCCGGGCTGGGCATCCTGACCGGGGAACTAGCCCAGAAAGCCGGCCGGGTGATTGCCGTTGAGCTGGACGACAAGCTGGCGGCTCTCTTAAAGCAGACGCTGGCTTCTCTTGATAACGTCACCATTATCAATGACGATGTGCTCAAAATCGCGCCCCAAGATTTGCTGGAGAAGCAGGCAGGGCTGGGCTACAAGGTGGTGGCTAACCTACCCTATTACATTACCTCCCCCGTCCTGCGGCACTTTCTGGAGGCTTCGGCTAAGCCGCGGACAATGATTGTCATGGTGCAGAAAGAGGTAGCCGAGGCCATCGCCGCTAAGCCCGGCGATATGAGTTTGCTTAGCATCAGCGTCCAGTACTACGCCGAGCCTAAGATAATAAGCCTTGTCCCCGCTCAGTGTTTTTACCCGGCGCCGAAGGTCGATTCGGCGATAGTGAAAATAGATGTCTATCCGAAGCCAAAGGTCGACGTTGACGAAAAAGGCTTTTTTGCCGTGGTGCGGGCCGGCTTCGCCGCCCCCCGCAAGCAGCTGGCTAACTCTCTGGCCCAGGGTCTGGGCAAAGATAAGGCTGAGGTCCTGCCCCTTTTAAAAGAAGCTGGTATAGCCCCACAGCGGCGGGCGGAGACGCTGACTATCGAGGAGTGGGCCGGGCTGTGGCGGGTCTTTGAAGGAGGTAAGGATGCTGACCGTTAGAGCGCCGGCCAAGATTAACCTGACCCTTGAAGTATTGGGCGAGCGCCCCGATGGCTTTCATGAAATCCGCAGCCTTTTCCAGGCCGTAAATCTTTGCGACAGCCTTAGTTTCGGCCTGGGCGAAAAGCTCCAGTTTGCCTGTGATGACCCCGACTTTATTCCCGAAGAGAGCCTGGTTTCAAGGGCGGCGGCATTGCTCCAGCAAGTAAGCGACTTCCCCAAGGGGGCGACCATTGAAATCAAGAAGAGCATCCCTCTGGCCTCGGGGCTGGGTGGTGACAGCAGTGACGCCGCCGCTGTCTTGAGCGGGCTTAACCGGCTCTGGCAGTTGGGGTTATCGCCTCCGGAACTGCTTGAGCTGGCGCCGAGGCTGGGCTCGGATGTGGCTTTCTTTCTCTACGGCGGCACGGCGCTGGTGGAGGGGAGGGGGGAGAGGGTAATCCCCCTGCCCCCGTTACCCCATAGCTGGGTGGTGCTGCTCATGCCTCCTCTTCCCCGGATAGCGGAGAAGACGGCTCAGCTCTATGCCTCCTTGAAGCCCGGTCACTATAGCGACGGGCAGATTACCCAGAAGTTGGTCAGCCAGCTAAACGAGGGCGGGGAATTTAAGCCCTCATTGCTGTTCAACACCTTTGAGAATGTCGCCTTTGACTTCTTTCCTGAGCTCAAGGTCTATAGAGAGCACTATCTAAAGCTCGGCGCCCGGGATGTCCACCTCGCCGGCTCAGGCCCGACCCTGTTTACCATAATGGAGGATAAGGCTCAGGCTGAAGAATTATACCAGCGCTGTCAGGACCAGGGCTTGGAATCTTACTTGGTGGAGACGCTGCCCTCCCCGGAACAGCTGGCATGAACCGCCTTTTTGGGATAAAATATAGTCTTCAAGGAGGTTAAATTGGAAGCAGGAAGCATAGTTCTGGCTATCGTTATCGGTTATCTACTGGGCTCTATCCCCTTTGCCTATATCGCCGGCCGTCTGGTAAAGGGGGTGGACATCAGGAAGGTGGGCGGCGGCAATATGGGGGCGTTGAATGCCATACGGGAGATAGGGCCTTTCGCCGGCTTTACCGTTTTCTTTTTTGATATCGCTAAAGGCTCGCTGGCCGTACTCGTTGCCCAGTGGCTGGGCCTAGACTGGCCCTGGGTCTTCGTGGCTGGCTTTGCCGCGGTGGCGGGGCACAACTGGCCGGTCTGGCTCAAGTTCAAAGGAGGACAGGGGTTGGCGACCACCATGGGGGTGCTCATTCCCCTGGCGCCCATCGAGTTTGCCATCAGCTTTGGCGTAATAATGATAGTTATCATTATTACCAGCAACGCCAGGCTGTCATCGGCGGTGGGGCTGGCCCTGCTCCCCCTGTTTATCTGGCTGTTTGGCGGGGAGCTGGCCCTTATTATCTATTCCTTAGCCCTTCCCATCTTTTGCATTTTGAAGTCGATGACCAGGCTCAAGTCAGACCTGGCCAAGAGCGGCGTTAAGGGGAACTTTATCTTCGACCGGCAGTACAAGCCGTGGCAGAGTAAAAAATAGCTTGAAACCAGGAGGTTTTTAAGATGAGCAAAACGCAACAAAACCTGGAGGAGGCTTTTGCCGGGGAAAGCCAGGCCAGCCGGCGCTACCTGTTCTTTGCCGAGGAGGCGGAAAAAGAGGGGCATCCCCAGATAGCCAGGCTGTTTCGGGCGGCGGTAGCCGCGGAGACGGTTCACGCCGGCAATCACCTTAGAGCTATGGGCGGCATCGGCGGAACTAAGGACAACCTTAAAGAGTCTATCAGCGGGGAGAGCTACGAGTTTACCCAGATGTATCCCGCTTTCATTGAGCAGGCCAAGGCGGAAAATAACGAGAAGGCTGAGATTACCTTTGACTATGCCAACAAGGTGGAGAAGGTCCACCACGGCCTGTACCAGAAGGCGCTGGAAGCCCTTGAGGCGGGACAGGAGCCTGAGACTGAGCCTTACTTTGTCTGCCCGGTCTGTGGCTATACCGCCGCCGGTGAAGCCCCGGAGAAGTGCCCGGTATGCGGCACGCCGCGGGACAAGTTTATGAAGGTGGAGTAAAGAGCAAAGGGTAGAATAAATCGTTCAACTCTGCTTTGCCTCCAGCCGCCCCTTAACCACTTCTTCCTCGTCCTCTTTACTGCTTATCTTACCGTCCAGCCTGGCCTTGTGCAATAGCTCCATTATCTCTTTTATATCAGGGCCGGAGTCCACGCCCATTCTTTTCAGGTCTTTACCGCTAAGCTCTATCTTAATGTCTTTTAAGCGGGTTAGGTAAAGGTGGATGTTCTGGCTCGCCGCCGGGGACTCGGTAGCCAGGGAATTGGCCATCAGGGCTGAGGAGGTGTAGCCGTCAAGGAGGCGGTAAATACCGCTGGGGGACATGCCCGGCGTGGCCAGCAGGCGCATTTTGCCCTTGAGAGCGATGGTATCATTAAGGTCCTGGGCCAAAGACTTGGGCAGCCTGAGGCGCGATATAAAGCGCCCCATTTCCTCGGCGGTCAGGGAGTAGGCCAGCAGTGACAGATATAGACCGGCCTCCGGGGGCTCAGGGGAGCATGTTGCGCGGGCCTGCTCGAACCTTGCCACCATCCAGTCGTCGCCTTTAAGCGCCGGGTGCAGCTTGGGCAGCACTCCCAGCTCAGCGGCGCGGCGGAAGACCTTCTCCGGGTATTTCTCCTTCAAGATACATTCCACCTCGTAGCGTATGCGGTCGCCGCTGATGGTATCCAGCATGGCTATGTCTCTCTGGAGGAGGGTCAAAGTTTTTCTCTCCAGGTGGAAGTCCAGCCTCTGCTCATAGCGCAGACCGCGCCAGATGCGGGTGGCGTCATCGGTGAAGCTCTTTTCATGGAGAACCCGTATAACTTTGGCTTTGAGGTCGTCGCGTCCGCCGTGGGGGTCAAGCGGTTGTCCGTAGTATCCCGGGTTGAGGCCGATAGCCATGGCGTTGATAGTGAAATCGCGGCGGGCAAGGTCGTCCTCAATTGAGCTGGGCTGCACCGTGGGCAGCGCCCCCGGCTTTTCGTAGCTCTCGGTGCGGGCGGTGGTCAAGTCGACGCTCCAGTCGTCCCACTGGAGTTTGGCCGTATTGAAGCGGGAGTGGGTGGTGATTTTGGCCTGGTCTGCTTTTTTCAGCCGGCGGGCCAGCTCTATGGCGTTGCCCTCCACCACCAAGTCGAGGTCGAGGTTGGCCTGTCCTAAGAGCAGGTCGCGGACGACGCCGCCGACCAGATACAGCTTCTCGCCGCGGGTGTGGGCTATCTCGCCGGCCATCCACATGAAGTTGACCAGCTCGGCGGGCAGCTGTTTTTCTATAATCTTGGCAAAGTTAATGCGCTTGGGCATTTTCTATATAAATTATATCACAGTATCTGAATGGTCAATAGGTTTTGATTCCTGCCCCTCCCCCATTTTAGCGATTCTCTATCTTCCCACCCAAACCCGCCCTATAAGGGTGGGCACCCTTATTAAAAACCCAAAAAAGAGTGTGGA
>DUEC01000074.1 GCA_011176635.1 Dehalococcoidia bacterium
CTCTCTCGTAGCCCAGGCCGCACTCGTAGCCCCCCGGCCCCGCCCGGTAACCCTCGCAGACGGCGGGGTCAGCCGAGATATATTCACTACCGACGATAGCTTCCAGTCCCTTATAGGCTTCCTTGGATATAGCCATAATCTAGCCTCCTTTAAGCCTCTATATTGCCGCCAGGATGATTTCGGCGATGTCGAATACCTTAAGCTTTTGCCCGTTCTCTTTCGCCGTTTTGGCAAAGTTGTCCTTGCACCAGGGGCAGGTGGCGACAATCGCCTCAGCCCCGATTGCCTTTACCTCTTTCAGCCTTTCTCCTGCCGCCCATGAGGCGAAATCGGGGAAGGCTTCCTGCGTCCCCCGGCCGGCGCCGCAACAAAAAGCGTTCTCCTTCATTCGTATCATTTCCACCAGCTCCACGCCGGGGATGCTTTTAAGGATATCCCTGGGCGGCTGGTAGACCCCGTTGGTGCCGCGCCGGCGCTCCAGGGAAGGGCTTACCATGCCCCACTCTCCGCGCTCCCCGCTCCAGGGCGTCCAGGGCTCGCTCAAGCGGCTCAAACTGCAGGAATCGTGATAGGTCAGGCGCAGGTTGACCGTCTTGGTGAATTTAAGAGTTCCTTTCTTAATCAGCTCGTCAACGAATTCCACCAGGTGCACCACCCGGAAACCGAGGTCGGCGGTGGCAATATTGAGGAGCTTGGGATAGTCGACCTTCCACATCCGATAGCCCTCGGCGCAGCTGAGGAGGAGGGTCTTGGCCCCTGTTTTCCTGACCGCCTCGATGTTACGCCTGGCCAGCTCCCTAGCCTCGTCGACCATGCCTACCGAGTAGAGCATGTTGCCGCAGCACCACTCATCGGCTAAGAGCATAAAGGGGGTGCCGGCGGCGTTCAGTATTTTGGCCGTCGCCTGGGCTATCTCCGGGTTTTTATAGGAAGCCGAACAGCCGACAAAATAGAGCACATCGGCTTTTTGGGCCGGTTTTATATTATCGGGCAGCCACCTGCCCCGGTTCTGGTGGGGGGAACCGAAGCGATTGTGCTCTTTGATTATATTCTGGGCTACCTTTTTGTGCTGGGGCATAGGCCCCTGGCCGTCTTTGACCGCCTTTATCCGGAGCGCCTCAAGGGAAAGCTCTATTTCCAGGTCAAGGTTCCGCTTACAGCCCACGTCGCAGGCGCCACAAAGGGTGCAGGCGTAGAGTATCTCCAGGAGTTTATCCGAGTAGTCCATTCTTCCCTCGAGCATAGCCATCCCGATTCTCATTTTGCCGTAGGCGCCGTGAGAGTCGAAGAGATAGCGGGTGGCGCTGGGACAGCGGGTGCTGAAGGTTACCCCGGGCATGTAGATGTGGTCTACCCAGGTGCACCCCTTGCACTTGATGCACTTGCTCATATCGTATTCAAAATTATCTAATCGGGTTACATCCAGACTCACTTTGCCTTTGAGCATCTTTAATCCTCCCTAGAAGCACAAATTACCCGGATTCATGATATTTTTGGGGTCGAAGAGCTTTTTCACCCTTTTCAGCGTCTGGGCATAGCCGTTGGCTTTGTCGTATACCAGCTTGGCCAGTTCCCCGTAGGGGCGGCTAAAAAGAGCCCCCTCCTTCATTAGGAGAGGGGCGGCTTCACGGTATAGTTTCTGCGCGCGCTCCACCTCGGAGCGGCTGGATGGGTCGTAATAAAGGTTGAACTCCAGGTGGCAGGCCCGGTTATGCTCTATGGGCTGGAGATAGCCCCCGATATCGCTTGCGGGGTAGCCGTGCTTGGCGGCTACCTTCTCCATGGTGCTGATGAATTTGGGCGCCAGCTCCGGCCTGGTGATGAAGAAGAGGCTCTGGCAGCCGCCCTTATAGCGGTTCTTCCAGTAGGTTACCTCTTTGGGCCAGGGCTTGCGGAGCATGGCTAATAGCTTCTTCCCTGAGCCGGGGAGTCCGGGGAGGTTTTCGGCCAGGGAAATCTTGGGGAACTCGTTTTTAACAACATCGCTAAGCGCCTTTTCTTCGTACTCAAGCTTGCCCTCGGGGCGTCTCTGGTGGCCGCTTATTATTAGGATGAGGCTCCAGGGGGCTAATGATTTCCGCAGCTTGGGGAAGTCCTTGTCCCAGTCCTCGGCCATTATCGCCGCCAGGTTAATATTGTTCAGCAGCAGGCACTCCTGGCCTATTCTCAGCCTCAGAATCTTGTAGAGGAATTCTATGGTGTAGTCGAGGTCTTGCACCGGGGCCAGGAATATCTTGTCCATCTTGGTCAGGAGTTCAATCTTGATGTTGGCCCAGGTCACCACTCCCATAGTCCCCTGGGCGCCTTGGAGAAAGCGGTAAAAATCTATGCCCGGTCCCGAGGGGTTTGCCCCCTTGGAGGGGGAATCGGGGTAGCCGGCGACACTGGCCGAGCCGGTGCGGAAGATTTCGCCGGTGGGCCAGACCACCTCCATGCTCTGCAGGGGTTCGCCGTAATCGTATACGGTATTGGTGATGACTTCCCTTTCCAGGCAGTCGGTGACCGCTGAGCGCAGGGGGTGGGGCAGCAGCGGCGTCATTATTCTAAAGCCTCTTTTTTCCAGGTGGCTGATAATCTGCTCCCAGGTTACCCCGACTTCCATCCTCACTCTTCGGTTAAGCTCGTCAACCTCCATAATCCGGTTCATTCGGCTCAGGTCGAGGATAATACCGCCCTTCTTGGCAATGGTAGCCCCGTGAAAGTGCGCCCCTGAGCTAAGCGGCACCACCGGTAGGGAATGTTCGTTGGCCAGCTTGATAACCCTTTGCACCTCCTGGACGTCCTTTGGCTTCACCGCGCAGTCCGGCGCTGCCGGGGGGGTGAGGCTGAAGTCTCTGGCATAGGTTTCCAGGGCTTTGGGGGCGTCGGAGAAGTTATCACCGCCCACGATTTCGGCAAGCTTGTCCCTTTTGTTCATAGTCCTACCTCCCGCTTTCGCGTGGTGCTGCACCTATCAAGAGAATTTGACCCTGCCAGTCTACCCTAGTCCGGTGTGTCAGCTTAAATTTTGGTGTCCAGCAGCTATTCAAGTAAATGCCGATAATATTTGGCTATCTTTCAGAGGATAATATCATAAAAGAAGGCTGGTTAGCAACATTGGCTTATGTCTTGGTGGGAATGATACCGACGCGAGGATAGCGGTGATTACCGGATACCAGACGAGCTTTAAGAGCGGGGGTGCTTGTTGGGTTTGCGGCCGCTCTTTGCCTTATCCCGGGGGTTGGAGGGCAAATCGACGTAGTATTTTTCAGCGGTAAAAGGGGAGTAACCGGTGGCAATCTTGCGCCCGCCCTCTCTAATCTCAAGCCCGGTGCCGCACTTGGGACACATCTGGTTCTGGGGAAAACGTAATGCCCAACCAGCACAATGATAACCGCACTGGGGGCATTTGCCTTCTAGCATACCCTATCATACCAGAGTGCCCATCTATGACTGTCAAGTCCGTTGTCTGGTGGAGGCGGTATGTCCCCATCCCTGTCAACTTCTGCGATTACGCTAATGCTCCGTTTTCCAGCCAGTTTCTATGTGGGTATGCGCCAGTTGGTATATTCTTTCCTATCTGGGGCTATAGCGGCTGGAGGTTTTAAAGGAAATTGACTGTTATCAACCAGTATCGACTATTATTGAGCCGGGGGAGAAAGGTATCGCCTATACCAGGCCAGGTGGTTGAGCACCTTGGCGGCGCGGCGCGGGCTGGGGTAGACCGGGATGCCTTCCCGGCTGAAGAGGGAGGCTACCTCGGGGTCGGTGGCGAATTCGACTGCCGGCTTGACCATAAAAACCGGCTTGCCCAACTGCTTCACCCGTTTGCCTAGAGCGCTCAGGCTGTTTTCCTCAGCCTCCCTGACCGCTTTAATCTGGCGGCTATCGAACATGGTGGCCAGGCGGTTGGTATTGGCTCCCACCGGGGCCTGCAGTAAGACAGCATCCACACCTTCGTCCTCCATCAGCGCCCAGAGAGAGGGGAAGATAACCGGGTTCTCAGCCATGCTGATGCCGGCCATATCCACCGGGTTGCCGTGGGACCATCTTGGCGGCAGGTAGTCGTCCAGCTTCTCCATTGTCGATGAGGCCAGCGGGGCCAGCTCCAGTCCTTCCTTCTCGCAGGCTTCGGCCGCCATTACCCCCAGCCCGCCCCCGATGGTCAGTATGCCTATCCGGTTGCCGCGGGGCAGCGGCTGGTAGAGCAGGGCGGTGACTAACTCGCAGAGCTCGTCGTCATCATCCACCCTGAGCACCCCGGCCTGGCGGAAGGCGGCGGTATAGATTTCGTCCGAGCCGGCCAGGGTAGCGGTGTGGGACTTGGCGGCTTTGGCCGAGCCCCTGGTCGCCCCTCCCTTGATGGCGATAACGGGTTTGCTGGCGGTAGTCTCTCTGGCTATCTGGAAGAAGCGCCTGCCCTCTCTTAATCCCTCGATATAGGCGGTGATTATCCTGGTATTCTTGTCCTGGGCCATATATTCAAAGTAGTCCTCCAGGTGCAGGTCGGCTTCGTTGCCGGTGCAGACGAATTTGCTAAAGCCGATTCCGGAAATCATCCCCCGGTGGATTATGCGGTGACCGTAGTTGCCGCTCTGAGAGATGAGAGCCACCGGCCCCGGAGGAGTCTCCCATGTCCAGGCCAGGGTGGAGAGCTGGGAGTAGGTATCGGCATGCCCCATGGTGTTAGGCCCGATAAAGCGGATGCCTCCCTGCCGGGCGATTCGGGCTACCTCGTCTTCCAGCTTTTTGCCTTCCTCGCCGGTCTCGGCGAAGCCGCCGGAGACGACGACCGCCGCCTTTACCCCTTTCTGCAGGCACTCTTCGATTATTTTAAGCACCCGTTGGGCGGAGACAACGATGACGGCCAGCTCCACGGCGCCGGGTATGTCGGTCACGCTGGCGTAGGCCTTGATTCCCAGGATTTCGGCGGCGTTGGGGTTCACCGGATAGAGCTTTCTCTTCTTCGAGGTGAGGAGGTGGTTCATGATGCCGTATCCCCAGGAGCCAGGGGTGTTGGAGGCGCCGATAACCGCCACCGAAGCGGGGGCAAATAGATACTGCCAGTTGATTGGTTGCTTCTGCTTGGTATCGCTTTGACTCTTCAAGGTTCCTCACCTAGATTTTACCTGTTGTATATGATATAAACAAGTTAGCAATGGCTAAGTACGAAGTGGTTATTATCGGCGGCGGCCCCGCCGGGCTTACTGCCGGCTTGTACACCTCAAGGTCGGGGCTTAAAAGCCTTTTGCTGGAGCGCGGCATGTTCGGCGGCCAGATAGTCAATGCCCCCCTGGTGGAAAATTACCCCGGCTTCCCCGAGGGCATCTCCGGTGCCGACCTGGGTTCGCTGATGCACCAGCAGGCCACCAAGTATGGGCTGGAGACGGTAACGGCTGAGGTCAAGGGGGTGGAGGTAACCAGGCCATATAAGCTAATTACCACCGGGGGCAGCTTTGAAGCCGAGGCTATTATCATCGCCGCCGGCTCGGAGTACCGCAAGCTGGGCGTCCCCGGCGAGGAGACGCTGGTGGGGCACGGCGTTTCTTACTGCGCCACCTGCGACGGCTTTTTCTTCCGCGGTAAAGAGGTGGCTGTGGTGGGAGGGGGTGATGCCGCCATCACTGACGCCCTGGAGCTCGCCCAGCAGTCCAGCAAGGTCTACCTGATACACCGCCGCGACCAGCTCAGGGCGGGGCAGGTGCTCCAGAAGCGGGCCCTGGCCGAGTCCAAGATAGAGCTCGTCTGGGATACGGTGGTTGAGGAGATTATAGGCGCGGAGCTGGTAAAGGCGCTGAAACTGCGCAATGTTAAGAGCAAGCGGCTTTCTACCCTGGAGGTGGCTGGCGTCTTTGTCGCCGTGGGGCTTAAGCCCAATAACCAGCCCTTCGCCGACGCGGTGAAGCTGGGTAAAACGGGGCATATCGTCACCGACGAGCTGATGGCTACTTCGGCAAAAGGCATCTTCGCCGCCGGCGACATCCGCCACAGCTCGGCCCGCCAGATTGCCTCTGCCGTCGGCGATGGCGCCACTGCCGCCCTGTCCACCTTTAGTTATCTAAAGGGCTAAAAAGAGTGGAGGGTGGCGACCCCGGGGGGATTCGAACCCCCGATCTCCACCGTGACAGGGTGGCATGTTAGACCGCTACACCACGGGGCCATTTTCATTAGAGAGGCGTTAAAGCTTTAAGTCAAAGTCTATCAGGGGCACCCTGTCGTGTCAAGCTGGTTGGCTATTGTTTGCCCTCTTGGTTGTGTGCTATAATAGCTCACCAGCTTTGGTAAGGAGAATATGGTTACTAAAGAAGATAAGCAACTCAGGGACTACGAACTGGTGGTGATTATCAGCCCGGAAGTTGCCGATGACGCCCTGGACGGGATAATAGACGATATAAGTCGCTTTGTTAGCGGAAAAGGCGGCGCTGTGGCCAATGTAGAGCGGTGGGGCAAGAAAAAACTGGCTTATCCCATAAAACATTTTCTGGAGGGTAATTATGTGTTAGCTCAGTTGAAGCTGAAGCCTACATTGGGCAAGGAATTGGAAGCAAATCTGCGGATTTCGGAGAATGTCCTGCGGCATTTGCTGGTTAAGGTTTAAGTAGGCAGTCAAGAAACGCCTGTTTCCTACGGATGCTGGGTGAGGGCGAAAGGAGTTTAAGGCGATGTTGACGCTAAACAAGGTGATGATTATAGGCAATGTTGGCACTGAACCCGAAATGCGTTTCACTCCTAACGGCAATCCGGTAACCTCGTTCCGTGTTGCCACCAATCGGGTTTATACCACCCCCGATGGCGAGCGCAAGCAGGAGACGGAGTGGTTTACCGTGGTCGCCTGGAACAGGCTGGCCGAAAATTGCAACCAGTTTTTGACCAAGGGTCAGCGTGTTTATGCTGAGGGCAGGCTGCATACCCGCACCTGGGAAGGCCAGGACGGGCAGAGGCGCTCTCGTTCCGAGGTGGTGGCTAACCGCGTGCTCTTTCTCGATAGGCAGGCGGCGGCGCCTCTTCCCGGGGAGGGGCCTGCTGAGGAGGCTAGTGCTGGTGAGGCTGGTGCTGGTGAGGCTGCCGCTGGAGAGCCGGAGCCGACGGACGACATGCCGTTTCCTGATGAGAGTTAGGATTTAGCTAAAATCTATTTAATAGGAAGGGTTAGAGGTAACTGGAGATAAGTGGCTAGAAAAAAACCTGGTGAATCAAGGGAAAGAAGGCAGGGCCGGCCAAGGTATATACCGAGGCGTAAGTTTTGTTCTCTCTGTGTCGATAAGGTGGCGGTGATAGACTACAAAGACCCGGTTAAATTACGCCATTACATTTTGGAGAGGGGGAAGATTGCCCCGCGGCGTAAGACCGGTACCTGCGCTAAGCATCAGCGTGCCCTGGCGCTGGCTATAAAGAGGGCGCGGCACCTAGCCCTGCTGCCATACGTACCGGCCCATATCCATAAGACAGGGGGCGTCGGCGTACGCGATTAGTTTGCCCGCCGCCGATATTGTTCCCCCTTCCCATGATAGTGGTTATAGCTTGTTTTTAAGATTCCCCGTGATTGACACCCCAGAGCTTACAGAAGTATAATCATTCTGATTTGTTAGGGAGTTATTGTGCCTAAGAGGACTTATCAACCAAAGAAGATTCCGAGAAAGCGTGAGCACGGCTTTCGGGCGAGAATGAGTACCCGGGGCGGGCGTGCTGTTTTAAAAGCGAGAAGACTCAAGGGTCGTAAGCGACTCACTGTGGTGTGACCATGCGCGGAAAGGAATACCTTACCCGGTCGGAGCAGTATGCCCTGGTTTATAAAGAAGGCAGCTCCGAGACGAGCGATTTAGTGGTGATGAAGGCTTTGCCTAACGGTCTCGACCTGTCCCGCTACGGCTTTTCGGTGAGCCGGCGGGTGGGCGGGGCGGTGGTCAGAAATCGGGTGAAGCGCCGACTGCGGGAAATCTTACGCTCAGCACCGCTTAAATCCGGATGGGATATTATCTTTATGGCCCGCCCTCAAGCTGCCGCTGCTCAGTCAGCCAGGCTGGAGAAATCGGTAAAGGGCCTGCTCTCCCGGGCCGGGCTGTTAGCCAATAAATATGAAGAAGCTAGCCTTAGGACTAATTAGACTCTATCAGGTTACCCTGTCGCGGGTTATGCCGCATAACTGCCGCTTTACCCCGACCTGCTCCCAGTATTCTATGGAGGCTATCTCCAAGTTCGGCTTCTTTAAGGGGGTGTGGCTGGGGGCAAGGCGGATAGGTCGCTGCCACCCCTTTCATCCCGGCGGCTACGACCCGGTGACCTGATATTGGTTTTTGGGAGGGAATTAGTAGTTTGAGGATTAGAAATAAAGCGCTAACGGTGGGCAAGCTCTCTTTGCTGGTTATCCTGCTTCTGGTCGTTCTGACCGCTTTCGGCTGTATCGGCATCAGGACCTCCCCTGAAGGCGGTTCCGGAGGGACGATAGCCGATGGCACCATATTTTTGTGTCCTGTCTTGAAGCAAGCCGGCGGCTTTGGTTGTTCGGCGCCGGTGGTGGAGGGTGCGCTGGTGGCGGTGGATGTCTCGGACGGCAGCCGCCTCTGGGAGGCGGCGCTGGAAGGCGAAGTGGCCGCCGGCGGCGGCTTTGGCTGTGCAGCGTCAGCTACCCCCGTAGCCATTTATGGCAGTCCGGTGGTGGTCGGAGAGCTGGTCTACGTTGGTGGCTATAACGGTAAGATTTACGCCATTAATGCCAGTTCCGGGGTGCTAAGGTGGGTCTATCCCCGCCAGGGCAGTCTACAGCCTATTGTCGGCGGCATGGTAGCCGCTTTGGACAGCCTCTACTTCGGCTCCGCCGACGGAGTTGTCTACGCCCTGGATGCCGAGACCGGTGACTGGCAGTGGGAGTTCGCCACCGGGGGCAAAATTTGGGCGACTCCGACTATCAATGGCGAGACACTATATATCGGTTCCTTCGACCATAGTTTCTACGCCATAGACGCTGTTACCGGCCAGTTGGAATGGGAGTTTGAGACCGGGGGGGCTATCGGCTCTACCCCTCTGGTCTATAATGACACGGTCTATATCGGCTCTTTTGACAGGAATTTTTACGCCCTGGACGCTGCCGACGGCAGCCTGCAGTGGGAATTTGAGGCGGAGAAGTGGTTCTGGACGAGGGCGGTGGCTTATAACGGCACCGTCTATGTCGGCTGTTTTGACGGCAATGTCTATGCCCTGGACGCCGAGAGCGGAGAGGAGATAACCCGATTTGAGCTGGGCAGTCCGGTGTACTCCTGGCCGGTCCTGGTTGACAGCCGGATTATTGTCGCCACCGAAGAGGGCGAAATATACGTTATAGATACGGCTGATAATCAGGCGGAGCTGTTAGCCGATCTGGAGGAGACGGTCTATGCTCCCCTTTGCGCCAGCGAGGGCATTATCTATATTTACAGCCAGGGGCAGAACCTTTACGCCATTAACGTCGAGTCCGGGGCGAGGCTGTGGAGTTTGCCCATAAATTAGCAGTGAGGTAGGTTTTATTGAACTTCTGGGACATAATTGCCATTCAGCCAATGACCAATATCCTCATTGTGCTGACCGATTTCCTGTTCAACAATTTCGGGCTGGCTATTATCCTCCTGACCCTGGTGGTTAACGGCGCCCTGCTTCCCCTTACCCTAAAGCAGACCCGTGCCTCCAAGGCGATGCAGAATCTCCAGCCCAAGATGACCGAGCTCCAGAAGAAGTACGCCAAGGACAAGCAAAAACTGGCCCAGGAGCAGATGCGGCTCTATAAAGAGTCCGGGATAAATCCGGCCGGTTGCCTTTTGCCCCTGCTAATCCAGATGCCTATCTGGATAGCCCTCTTCCAGTCGATAATGCGGGTTCTGGCGGTAATCCCGGAGAACCTGGTGGGGCTGTCTCCCTATCTCTATTCCTGGCCGTCAGTATATTCGGCGCTGCCGCTTGATAATCACTTCCTCTGGTTGAACTTAGCCAGCGGTGACATGTTCTTAGCCCTCCTGGTTGGGGGAACAACCTGGGTACAGCAGAAGATGGTAATGGCGCCCACTGTTGACCCGGCCCAGAAGACGCAGAGCAGCCTGATGCTGTGGATGATGCCCATCCTGTTCGCCTTCCTCACCCTGTCCTTCCCCAGCGGGCTGGCCCTTTATTGGATAACCTCGAATCTTTTCCGCATCGGCGCCCAGTATTTCATCGGCGGGTGGGGAGGTCTGGTTAAGACGGCGCCCAAAAAGCCAACGGGCAGGGATAAAAAGTATAAGGAGCGCATCGCCGAGGTAGAGAAGCCAGCCGAAGGTGCTGATATTGTTGTGCCTGGTTCGGCACAGGAAGAAGGTTTAAGCGATGAAGAGTCTGGAGGTAAGCGGCCGGACCGTGGAGGAGGCTACCCAAAAAGCATTAGAGCAGTTAAACGTCAGCCGCGAAGAGGTGGAAGTCACCGTCGTAAAAGAGGGTAAGCACGGCATCCTGGGTCTGGGGGCTGAGGAGGCTACGGTAAGGGTGCAGCCTCTGACCAAGGTCCCCGACAATATGGATGAGACGGCAAAAGGAGTCCTGGAGACCCTTTTGGCGCGGATGGGGATAGACGCCTCGGTGGAGGCTGAGACCAAAGCGGCGGTTGAGGGGGGTGGGGGGGCTTCCGAGGTCGTCACCCTTGATGTGAGCGGCGATGACCTCGGCATCTTGATCGGGCGGCGGGGGCAGACCCTCTTCTCCCTGCAGTATGTTGTCCGACTCATCGTAGCTCATGAGACCAAGGCGCGGGTGCCTGTAGTTATCGATGTGGAGGGGTATAAAAAGCGCCGCTATGAAGCCCTGCAGGCTTTAGCCCACCGCATGGCCGAGCAGGTGAAGGCGAGGGGCAGGCCGTTTACCCTGGAGCCGATGATGGCTTACGAGAGGCGCATTATCCACCTGGCTCTGGCAGATGATCCCGATGTTACCACCGAGAGCGTCGGCGAGAGCCAGGCCCGTAAGGTGGTCATTACGCCCAGGGAGAAGTAAGGCGAGGGAAAGGGGGAGAGCAGTGGCCAGGAAAGAAGCGTCGAAGACCGATTGGGCAGGGCTTACCCAGGAGATGGAGCATTTGCTCCGCCTCAAAGCCGGCCCTATTGCCTATAAGAGACTGGAGAAGGCGGCGGAGCTGGATAAAATAGCCGAGGTTATGCCCCTTGACCGCTGGGCTTCTTTTTGCCAGGTGCCGGCGATGGTGCGCACCATGGGCTTGACCATAGGGGCGACCAGGGACAACTTCGGTGAGCGCTGTGCCCGCATCAACGGCCTGGCGCCGACTACCGAAAAGCAGGTCGCCTGGGAGGCGGAGTCCTTCGCCAATACCTGGTTCGCCAACGTGGAGGAAGCCAGAAAGCAGATGGCGGCGTATCCCTTAGTCCCGCCCGGAGAGGCCGTCGTGCTCGCCCCGCTGGTGGCCGGGAAACTCGAGCCCGATGTTATCTTAATCTACGCCAACCCGGCGCAGATGATGCTGTTGATGAACGGGCTCCAGTTCAAGGACTACCAGCGCTTCCAGTTTTTCTTCATCGGCGAAGGCTCCTGCGCCGATGGACTGGCCCAGTGTTATACCACCGGCAAGCCCGCCCTGGCTATTCCCTGCCTGGGAGAGAGGTCTTTCGGCGCTGTTGGCGATGACGAGATGGTCATGGCGTTGCCGCCGGCGATGATGGCCAAGGCCGTCGAAGGACTGCAGGCGCTCAAAGCTAGGGGAATCGGCTACCCCATCATGTATCTGGGGCCTCTGTGCGACCCATCCCCGGTGCTGGTGCAGATATATCCCGAGTGGTGGGAGCGCCGCTAAAGCTTTAAATACCATTAGCTTGATTTATTGTTCAAGCTGTGCTAACCTTTAGCGGTAAAGGCAGTGACGGAGAGGAGTAAGGGGAGAAGGTTTCTCGTGAGCGAGTCTGGTCTGGTGAGAGCAGACGTGACCGCCCCCTGAAAATCACTCCCGAGCTACCAACCGAACGGTGGACTAAAAGGCAGGCCACCTAGTAGACTTGGTCGGTGACGTCAGCCGTTATCATTGACGGGGGCATTAGTAAGTGCCCTTTAATTAAGTGCCCCCGCCCGTGGCGGGGGAATTAGGGTGGTACCGCGGGTAGATAAGTCCCGTCCCTAGAGGGCGGGTTTTTTAATATATAGAGGTGTTTATGTTTAATCCCGTTGACAGCAAAACGAATTTCCCCAAGCTGGAGGAGAGTATCCTCGGCTTGTGGAAGAGCCAGAACGTCTTCCAACGCAGTGTGGAGGCGCGCAAAGAGGGCCCCCGCTTTGTCTTTTTTGAGGGGCCCCCCTTCGCTAACGGCAGTCCGGGCATCCATCATGTTCTGGCCAGGGCTTTCAAGGATATAATCGTCCGTTACAAGGTGATGAAGGGTTTCTATGTGCCCCGAATTGCCGGCTGGGATACCCATGGTCTGCCTATCGAGCTGGAGATGGAAAAACAGCTCGGATTTTCCGGCAAAAACCAGATTGAAAAATACGGTATTGAAGAGTTCAACAAGCGCTGTCGGGAAAACGTCTTCAGCTATGTTAAGGAATGGGACAGCCTGACGGAACGCATTGCTTATTGGGTTGACCTGGAACATGCCTACAAGACTATGGACAACACGTATATAGAGTCTGTCTGGTGGGCGCTGAAAAAGATGTGGGATAAGGGCTTTATCTACCAGGGCTACCGGGTTACCCCTCATTGTCCTCGCTGCGGCACCTCTTTGAGCTCCCACGAGGTCGCCCTGGGCTACAAGGACGATACCGAAGACCCCTCGGTTTACATAAAGTTCAGGGTTGTTAAAGGGCTACCCGATAGATTAGCCAAAGAAGAGCCCGTTTTCCTGCTGGCCTGGACGACCACCCCCTGGACACTGCCGGGCAACACGGCTCTGGCGGTAGCACCAGAGGCTAAGTACGCCGTGGTTGAGGTGGACGGTGAATATATAATCTTGGCCGACGCTCTGCGCGAGCCGGCGGGTCTTGGCGAATATAAGGTGGCGGCCAGGGTGAAGGGGAGCGAGCTGGTTGGAGTGCAATATGAGCCATTATATACCCAGATTGACATTCGTTACAGCCAGGGAGACAAGCCAGCTTATCGGGTCATAGAAGGAGATTTCGTCTCTATGGACGAGGGGACAGGGATTGTCCATATTGCGCCTGCATACGGTGAGATAGACTTCGCTGTAGGTGAGAAGGAAGGTCTGCCTCTAGTCCATGCGGTGGAGTTGGACGGGACGGTAACGACTAATCTAGTGACAGGTTTTACACCTAGAGCTTTGGAGTATATTCAGAAAAGTGAAGTCCCAGTAATGTTTGGGCCAGCACGGCGGAAGATAGATTTGCCTGGCGCCGGCAAGTTCGTTAAAGACGCTGACAAAGACATCCTGAATGATTTAAAGTCTCGCGGACTGCTCCTGCGCAGTGAGACGATAAAGCATACCTATCCCTTCTGCTGGCGCTGTGAATCGCCGTTGCTCTATTATGCCAAGGAGACCTGGCATATCAAGACCACGGCGGTTAAGGAAAGGCTTTTATCCGGTAATGAAGAAATTAACTGGTACCCGGAGCATATCAAGTACGGGCGCTTCGGTGACTGGCTGGAGAACAATGTTGACTGGGCATTATCCCGGGAAAGATACTGGGGCACTCCACTGCCGGTCTGGCGGTGCCAGTCGTGCGGGGCCTTTGAATGTATCGGCGGTATGGATGATTTGAAAAAGAAGAAAGGCTTCTCCGGCTTCAAAGAGCCGCTTGACTTGCACCGTCCCTTTGTCGACGAGCTGACCTTTAACTGCTCTAAGTGTAAAGGCGAGATGCGGCGGGTGCCCGAGGTTATCGACTGCTGGTTTGATGCCGGGGCCATGCCCTTTGCTCAGTTCCATTACCCGTTCCAGAATGAAACACTGCTCGAAGATGGGCGTTTCCCGGCCGACTACATCTGCGAAGCCATCGACCAGACCCGGGGCTGGTTCTACAGCCTCCACGCCATATCCACGTTGTTATTTGACCGCCCCTGCTATAAGAATGTCATCTGCCTGGGACTCATACTGGACGCCAAGGGCGAGAAAATGAGTAAACGCAAGGGCAATGTCGTCTGGCCGTGGGAAGTTATCAACCAGTACGGCGCCGACCCGCTACGCTGGTATCTCTTCACAGCGACCTCTCCCGGTAACCAGCGCCAGTTCGACGCCAAACAGGTGCAGGAGGTATCGCGCCGCTTTTTGGCCACGCTGTGGAATGTCTACTCTTTCTTTATTACCTATGCCAATATCGACCGCTTTACCCCCGGAAAGGGGGCTAAAATAGCGCCATCGGAGCTTGACCGCTGGATTATCTCCGAGCTTAACCAGCTCATCGCCGACGTTGACGGCGGGCTGGACGGCTATAACCCCACCGAGGCGGGCCGAAAAATAGAAGCTTTCGTTGACGACCTGTCCAACTGGTACGTGCGCCGCAGCCGGCGGCGCTTCTGGAAGAGCGAGAGCGATGCCGATAAGCTGGCAGCCTATACCACCCTCTATGAGTGCCTGGTGGCGCTGACTAAACTGCTGGCGCCGTTTACCCCCTTCCTGGCCGAGGTGCTCTACCAGAACCTGGTCGTTGCCGCCTTCCCCGATGCCCCCGATAGCGTGCACCTGGCCGACTTTCCCGTTGCCGATAAGGCTAAGATTGATAAGAAGTTATCAGCCGATACCCGGCTGGCGATGAAGGTATGCAGTCTGGGGCGTGCCGCCCGCAGTCAGGCCGGCATCAAAGTTCGGCAGCCTTTGGCTCACCTTGTGGTCAGCCTGGCCGGCAGTGGGGAACGGAAAGTCCTGGAACGGTTAAAGCCCCAGATTTTGGAAGAGCTTAACGTGAAAGAGCTAAAGTTCGTTGATAGTGAAGCCGAGCTGGCTAAACCGGGTTACGAGGTCGTCTCCGAGGGCGGGCACTCGGTGGCTATCTCCAAGGAGATTCCTCCTGAGCTTGTGGCGGAGGGGGTGGCGCGGGAGATAGTGAGGAGGCTGCAGACCATGCGCCGCTCCGCCGGCTTTGATATCGCCGACCATATAGTTACCTACTACCAGGGTGACGATTATATAAAGAGGGTAATGGCGGACTTTGCCGACTATATCAAGCAGGAAACGCTCTCCCGAGAGCTTGCTGAAGGGGTTCCAGAGGAAGACGCTTTTACCGAGCGCCATAATTTGAGCGGCCATGACATATCGTTGGGGGTTAAGCGGCTGGCTTAAGGCGGCGGGTTTTCCGTCAGCGTGGCGTAGACGGTATACTGGGAATTGCCTCGCCAGAAAACTATCTCTACCGTTTGCCCAATCTGGACGGAGTGTATGGCTAGAATCAGTCCCTCGGCGGTGGTCATCTCTTCACCGTCGAAGCTGGTGAGAACGTCGCCGGCCTGGATTCCGGCTTCGGCAGCCGGGCTGGGAACAGCCACCTCGGTAACCAGCACCCCGCTATCTACCGCCAGGCCATACCTGAATATGGCATACTCGTCCACGGTATAGAGGACAACGCCGAGCCAGGGGCGGGTCACGTACCCCTGCCAGACCAGCTGCTGGATAATCGGTATCGCCGTGTTGATACTTATGGCATAGCCCATCCCCTCGACGCCCACCTGGGCAATCTTGACGCTGGTGATGCCGATTACCTGACCGTACATATTCACCAGCGGCCCGCCGCTGTTGCCGGGGTTGATGGCGGCATCGGTCTGAATCAGGTCGTCCAGGGTCTGCCCCTCGGATACGAAGAGAGAAATGCCCTGGGCGCTGACGATGCCCTTGGTGGCGCTTATCCCCAGGCCCAGCGAATTGCCGATAGCCACTACCCAGTCACCAACCCTTAGATTATCGGAGTTGCCCACGCTTGCCGCCGGCAGGTCGTGGGCGTCGACCTCGATTATGGCCAGGTCGCTCAGCCAGTCGGTGCGTATGGTCTGGGCAGGGAAGGTCCTGCCGTCGGCCAGGGTTACGGTAACATTGCTGGCTCCATCTACCACATGGTAGTTGGTTACGATAAGCCCGTCTTCATCTATAATCCACCCCGAGGCCGCCCCCTGCTCTTGATAGGGACGATTGAAAATATCATAGCCGACATACTCGGTGTTGATGGCTACTACCGATGGTCTAACTAAAGCCACCACGTCGGCGATGGAGGGCAACTCTGTGGCCTGGCTGTCTATGCTTGGCGGCGTCCAGTCGGGGTCGAGGGGGGCTGCCGGTAAGTCGGTGGGCGAGGAGTTATCTATGCCGTTCAGTACACAGCTACCGCCCACCAAGAGGCAGACTATGAGCAGCGCCATCAGCAGGTATTTAAGGCTTATCATTTTCATGGCTATTTCATTGTAGCACAGGGGCTGGAAGCGAGCAAAGTGAGTTTTGTCACTTTTTAAGGCGTTTCCTGCCACCTTTTAATCGGTCAGGTCGCAATCCCCACGGGGCGCCGCTTTGCTTTGCAAAGGTGGCAAAATCTGCTACACTATTTTAGTTTGACTTCTTAAAAAGGGAGGGTATTTTTGGCTTTGAATCAGCCGATAATAGATAGGGCCAGGAGCGAGGGCAGGACGGTCTTAAACGAGGTTGAGGCTAAACAGCTCTTTAAAAAGGCCGGTATAAACGTTGTCGAGACCAGGCTTGCCGCCTCTAAGAAGGAGGCAGTCTCCATAAGCCGGGAGCTTGGCTTGCCGGTGGCTTTGAAGATAGCCTCACCCGATATCGTGCACAAGAGCGATGCCGGTGGGGTCAGGCTGGGGCTGGGGACAGCCGATGATGTAGGCAAAGCCTATGACGACATCCTGGCCGCGGTGAAGAAGAAACACCCCGGGGCCAAGATTCAGGGGGTGGCGGTGCAGAAGATGGCCCGCCCCGGCCTTGAGGTGATTGTCGGCATGTCCCGGGACGAGCAGTTCGGCCCGGTGCTTATGTTCGGCCTGGGCGGAGTCCTGGTGGAGGTGCTCAAGGACGTCTCCTTCCGCCTTGTCCCCCTTACCGAGAGGGATGCCGCCGAGATGGTCAGGGAGATAAAGGGCTATCCTTTGCTTGAGGGCTACCGGGGGCAGGAGGCGGTGGATATATCTTACCTGGAGGGGCTATTGCTCAAGGTCTCCGCTTTCGTGGAGCACAACCCTGCGCTGAAAGAGCTTGACCTCAACCCTATCTTTGCCTACAGCGATGGCGCCCTGGCGGTGGATGCCAGGGTTATACTGGAGGAAGACAGGCATTGAACCTGAAGCGGATGCTGGAGAGGGCGGTCAAGCGCTACGGAGAGAAGACGGCTTTTGCTATGGGGAGGCGGAGGTTGTCCTATGCCCGCCTCGACGAAGACTCCAACAGGGTAGCCAATGCCCTGACGGCAATGGGAGTGGGCAAGGGCGACAGGGTGGCCATGCTGCTGGCCAATAGCCCCGAGTTTGTTACCGCTTACTTCGGCGTGGTCAAGGTCGGGGGCATCGCTGCCCTTTTAGACCCCAAGTATAAGTTTACCGAGCTGGCTTCCCTGCTTGACGACTCTCAACCCAGGGTGCTGATAGCGGAAAGCCCCTGGCTGGAGCCGTTGATTCCGGCCCTGCCCCGCTTTAAATCTGTGGAGCGGGTTATAGACTTGAGTTCAAAGTGCGGGGAGCAGTTTCTCTCCTATGAGGAGATTATGACCAGGAGCGCCTCCCCGGCGGTTGAGGTTAAGCTGGAGCCTGAGGACATCGCCCATATCGCCTATAGCTCGGGGCCCGCCTTTCACCCTAGGGGGGTCATGATGTCTCATCAGGCGCTGGTCAGGGAGGCGGCTATATCGGGCGATGGCTTTGCGCAGACGGACAAGGATACTGTGGTGCTCTTTGCCCTGCCCATGCACCATGCCTTCGGCCTGGTGGTGGTAATGCTGACGGCGATAAATAAAGGTAGCCGGGTGGTAATACTGTCCGGGATATCTATAGATAGCCTGCTCAGGCTTATCGAGAGGGAGAAGGCGACCATCTTTATGGGGGTGCCCTTTATCCATGCCCTGATAGTCAGCGCCGTTGAGAGCGGGGAGGTAAAGCACGATTTAAGCTCTCTCCGTCTCTGGGGCACGGCCGGGGCGGCTATGCCGGCTGACACTGCCCGCAGGGTCAAGCGGTATCTGGGTTTGACGCCGGTCAACTTCTGGGGCCTGACCGAATCGGCGGCTCACGTTACCTGCACGGCTCTTGACAGCAGGGGAGAGTCCGGCTCGGTGGGCAGGCCCTTGCCCGGCTGGGAGCTGAGGATAGTGGATGACGAGGGCAGGGAACTGCCGACTGGCCAAACGGGAGAGATAGCGGTCAGGGGGCCGGTGATGAGAGGCTATTACCACAATCCCCGGGCTACGGCTCAGGTAATGAAGAACGGCTGGTTCTATACCGGTGATGTCGGCTGGGTTGATGAGGACGGCCGGCTGTTTCTCTCCGCGGGCAGAAAGAAGGATATGATTATCGCCAAGGGGCAGAATATCTGTCCCAGCGATATTGAAGAGGTGTTGAGCGCCCACCCCCAGGTGGCCGAGGCAGTGGTGGTGGGGATTGCCGATAAGTTAAGGGGCGAGATTCCGAAGGCTTTCGTCAGGCTGAAGCCGGGCGCAGAGATTAGCGAACATGAGATAAAAAAGTTTTGCCTGGAGCACCTGGCTAACTATAAGGTGCCCAGAGAGGTAGTCTTTGCCGATTCTCTGCCCAAGACCGCCGACGGCAAGATAGGCAAGGAAGAGCTTAAATGAAAAGAAGGGTAGTGGTAACCGGACTGGGGATGGTGACCCCCTTAGGGGTGGGGGTGGAAGCGAGCTGGCAGGCTCTATGCCGGGGGAAATCGGGGGTGGGCGCGGTTACCGCCTTTGATGCCAGCGGTTTCAGGACCAGGGTTGCCGGCGAGGTCAGGGGCTTTAAGGCATTAGATTTCATCAACCGGAAGCTGGCCAGGAGGGGGGACCGCTTTATCCACTTTGCCCTGGCCTCCGCCAGGATGGCGCTGGAGGATTCCGGCTTAAAAATAAGTGCCGCCAATAGCCAGCGGGTGGGGGTCTCGGTGGGGACGGCCATGGGGGGCATAGAAAGCATCGAGAAGAACCACCAGCTTCTGCTTGAAGGCTCCCGCCAGCAGATTTCCCCATTTTTTGTGCCCAGTTTCCTCTGCAATATGGCCACCGGACAGGTTGCCATAGAGTTCGGCGCCGGAGGGGCCAATATGTGCTCGGTGACCGCCTGTGCCTCAGGGACGCATTCTATCGGCAATGCCGCCAGGGTTATCCAGCATGGTGATGTTGATGCCATGATTGCCGGTGGGGCCGAGGCGGCTATCAGACCCCTTGTCTTTGCCGGGCTGGAGCCGGTGAAGGTGATGACGGCTAGAAACGATGAACCGGAGAAGGCAAGCCGCCCCTTTGACAAGGAGCGCGACGGCTTTGTTATCGGTGAGGGGGCGGGGGTGGTCATACTTGAGGAATTGGAGCTTGCCTTAAGCCGGGGAGCCAGGATTTACGGCGAGGTCTTGGGCTACGGCTTTAATAGCGATGCCTATCATATAACCGCCCCCGACCCCGAAGGCGTTGGGGCGGCCAGCTGTATGAAGATGGCGCTTGATGATGCCGGCATCTCCAGCGGCCAGGTCGATTATATTAACGCCCACGGCACGTCAACGGTGCTGAATGACCTCTCCGAGACGCGGGCGATAAAGAGCCTTTTTGGAGAGCGGAGCCGCAGTGTGCCCATTAGCAGTAATAAATCGATGATGGGGCATATGTGGGCTGGGGCCGGGGTGGTGGAGGCGATAGCCTGCCTCTTGACCATAAACCATGGTATTATCCCCCCCACCATAAACTATGAGACCCCCGACCCGGAGTGCGACCTTGACTATGTGCCCAATGTGGCCAGAAGGGCCGAGGTGAAAATCGCTCTCTCCAACTCCTTTGGCTTTGGCAGCACCAATGGCAGCTTAATCCTGGGCCGGTTCTCCCCTTAAGTAAAAGCCTCTCAAGTTTTCCGGGGCAATCTATTGCCAAAGGCGGCATTATATGCTATATTATACCTAGACTAACTATGTATATAGATTAACCAAGAATTTCCTGCTGTCCTGGCTTTTATTTTTAAAACCTTGATGTTAAAAGATATTGCAAAGGACCAAAGTCTGTATTATTATATAATACATAGTGATACTAGGTGTTTAAACGAGGTGACTTGAATGGCACAGAGGCGTGAGCTAATCAAAGGCAGTTTTGATTCCTTGATTCTTTGCTTGATAGACCAGCAGCCGATGTATGGCTACCAGATTATTAAGGAGCTGGAGAAGAGGAGCCAGGGCTACTTTAGATTTAAAGAGGGCACTCTTTATCCAGCCCTGCACCGGCTGGAGAGGGCGGGCTTAATCCAGGGTAGATGGCAGACATTGCCCAGCGGTCGGCAGAGGCGATATTATCATATCACCGAAAAAGGGCTCCACGGCCTGGAAACCAAGAGGAGCCAGTGGCTTGATTTCTTGAAGGCGATGAACCTGATTATTCAGCCGATATCGGACTTACATGAGGTGGATTGAGTGACAACTGCCTTAAGTCATTATCTGGATAGTGTGCGGGAGAACCTCAAACTCGACAGCTCCTTGGAGCATGAGGTTATTCAGGAGCTGGAGACGCATATTGAGGACGAGCTGCAGGAGCTGAAGCAGTCCGGGCTATCGGAGGAGGAGGCGGCTAAAACCTGTGAGACCCTTTTGGGCTCGGCTAAGCTGGTAGCCCGCCAGATATACGAGGCTCACAGCCAGGGAAGCTGGACTCAGGCGCTATTTGCCGCCATGCCCCACCTGCTCTTCGGCCTGTTGTTTGCCCTCAGCTGGTGGCAGGGTATTATCTGGCTATTAGGTATGCTGGTGCTGGTGCTCGCTGTGGTGGTCTACGGCTGGTGGCGGGGTAAGCCAGCCTGGCTTTTCCCCTGGTTGGGCTACTCTCTACTGCCGGTGGTGTCTGCTGGTCTGCTGTTGCTTTACCTGCCTGCGGGGTGGTCCTGGCTGGCAATCCTCATCTACATCCCGATGGCGTTGTTGCTGGTATGCGCCATCACGGCTAGGACCATCAAGAGGGACTGGTTATATAGCTCGCTGATGCTGCTGCCGCTGCCGGTTATCATCGGCTGGTTCCTGGCCGTCGAGCCGGGGGCTAAGCTCCCCGATTATTGGCTGCAGCGCCTCCATGATTTCGGCCCCTGGATTGGATTGAGCTTCCTCGCTTTAGCGGTAACGGTAGTCGCCTTTATTCGTTTGAGGAAGCGCTGGTTAAAGGTATCGCTCCTGGTCCTATCGGGGCTGATAACCTTAACCCTGGTCGCTTTTTATGCTGACGGTAGACTTAGTATACCCGCCCTTTTGATGTTAATCATAGTAATGCTGATTATGCTGCTAAGCCCGGCGCTGGTGGAACGATTGCTAAGGCATACCGGGTAAAGAGCGGGACTATGAAGCCAAAGGTAGCCATTGTCACTGATAGTATCGCCTGCCTGCCCCCTGAGTTGGTGGGGCAGTACCAGCTGTGGGTGGTGCCGGTCAATATCCATTTTAACGGCCGGGTATACCGGGACGGGCTGGACATAACCGCCGAAGAAGCCTATCGGCTGCTTGAGGAAGCACCGGGCCACTTTGCCTCTTCGCCGGCTTCCATAGTTGAGTATCTTGAGGCTTATCGCCAGGCAGGAGCCCGCGCTGACAGTATACTCTGTTTCACCCTTTCTTCCCGGCTCAGCACCCTCTATAACATGGCCCGTTTGGCCAAGAAAGAGGCGGAGAAGGAATCGCCGCGGAGGACTATTAAAGTCTTTGACACCGGCACCGCCGCCGTGGGTGAAGGGCTGATTGTTTCGGCGGCAGCCCAGGCAGCCGCCGTGGGCAAGAGCCTAGCCGAGATTATCAAAATAGCCAGGGCGGTGAAGAGCAAGATCAGGGTTATTGGTCTTATGGAGACCATCCGCCATGTCTATCGGACCGGGCGCATCCCCAAGTTTACCGCGCAGATAGGCTCTTTTCTGCGCATCAAGCCGCTGTTTGGCATCTCGGGGGGCATAGTGCGCTTAATTGGCCTGACCAGAAGCCAGGAATCGGGCATGAAACGCGCCCTTAACATGATGAAGAGAGAGGTGGGTTCGAAGCCGGTGCATGTGGCCGTGGCCCATGCCAATGAGCCTGAGGCGGGCAAGAGGCTCACCGAGGACATAGCCTCCCAGTTTAACTGCGTTGAGCTCTGGCTTACCAACTTTTCACCGGTGATGGGTTATGCCACCGGTAAGGGAACGCTGGCGGTAGCCTTTTATTCCAATTAGTTTGAGGAGGTGCATGGCTTAAGGAACAGGTATCATCGATGTTCGATTGCGCCGAGGTTTACATCAATGATTGGACTCCGGTAGCCGGGGTTCACTGCGGGCCAGGGGTAATCGGGCTCTCCTTTTACGCCGGCGACTAGTAATAACCAAGACTTTAATGAGGTTTCATGGCCAAGAATGAGGTTTCATGGCTAAGAAAGTAGCCATTATTGCTGATAGTACAGCCTGCCTCACCAGGGAGCATGCCGAGCAGTACGGGATTACGGTGGCACCCATCCCCATTTCCTTCGGGGGGAAGCTCTACCGGGACTGGGTGGATATAACCCCTGACGAGGCTTATAAGCTCTTCTTAAAAGACCCCGATTCGTTTAAGACAGCAGGCGCCTCGCCGGGTATTTTTCTTGAAGCCTACCGCCAGGCGAGCAGGCAGGCCAAAGAAATCCTTTGCATTACCCTCTCGGCTAAGCTTAGCGGAGCCAGGGACGCTGCTAAGCAGGCAAGAGAGGAGATAAGAGGAGAGCTTCCCCATCTCTCCATAGAGGTTCTGGACTCGGAGACGGTTACCGCGGCTGAGGGCTTTGTCGCCCTGGCGGCGGCGCGGGCCGCCGAAGAGGGCAAGAGCCTGGCTGAGGTGGTTGAAGCCGCCAGGGAGGTGATGGCTAAGGTTACCTTCCTTGCCTTCCTGGATACTATCCGTCATCTTTACCGCACCGGGCGCATACCCAAGATAGCCGCTCTGGCCGGGTCTATGCTTAATATCAGGCCGGTGCTTACCGTGTCCTCGGGGCTGGTCCGCTTTATCGGCGCCGTGAGAAGCCGGGAGGGTGGGATAAAGCGGATACTCAAGATAATGAGAGACAGGGTGGGGCAAAATCCGGTTCATGTGGCGGTGATGCATGCCTATGCCCTGGAGGAAGCCCAGAAGCTGCAGGAGCAGGTCGCCGCCGGATTTAACTGCGTTGAACTCTGGATTACCGGCTTCAGCCCGGTAATGGGCTATGCCACCGGCACCGGAACGCTGGGCATCGCTTTCTATAAGGAGGGGTAATGGTTAACGGCATTATCGCTGTGGTCCTGGGCTACCTGCTCGGTTCTATTCCCTCATCCTATCTGGCTGCCCGTTTGGCGGTGGGCAAAGATATCCGCCGCCTGGGTGGGGGCAATGTGGGCGGCTTGAACGTCTTCCGGGAGGTGGGGTTCCTGCCGGCGGTGTTAGCCGCCATTGTCGACCTGGGCAAGGGGGCAGGCGCAGTAGCTATTGCCATCTGGTTATTAAAGGTAGATGAGCCCTACATCCTGGCCACGGCGGTGGCGGTGGTGGTGGGGCACAACTGGATGCTCTTTCTGAAATTCAGCGGGGGCAAGGGGATGGGCGCAACCGTAGGCGGCCTTTTGGTCTTACTGCCTTTCTATGACTATCCCCTGGGCTTAGCCTTCTTCTTCGCTATCGCTCTGGTGCTCTATATAATCACCCGCAATGTCGCCCTTTCTATGGGGGCGGGGATTCTGGGCCTGCCCTTCATTGCCTGGCTGGGGATGCAATCCGCCGAGTTTGTCATCTACGCCGTTGTCCTGCTGGTGGTGGTAGCCGTAAAGTTTATACCCACGGCTAAGCCGGCCATAGCCAGGGCTAAGAATCTTAAGGCTTTTATCTTTGACCGTGGTAAGGGAGATAAAAGATAGCCGTACCCTAGCCAAAACAGGGTAAAGGCTCTATAATGGTGGTGTGGAGGGCAGCCAGCTTATTTCTGATGTGCAACTGCTGACCGATGGCCTGGGGGAGCTTCCCGAGCCGGTGGTCAAGCCCGCTTTTGTCGCCGTCAGCGGCCTGCCGGGAACAGGGAAATCCTACTTCTGCTCCAAACTGGTCGAGAGACTGCCCCTGGTTGTTCTGGAAAGCGATGCCCTGCGCCGGGAGCTTTTCTCAGCGCCCAGCCATAGCTCGCCGGAGAGCGCCCGTCTTTTCCGGGCGTTGCACCTCCTCATTGAAAGGCTGTTAAAGCAGGGGATTTCCCTCATCCTGGATGCCACCAATCTATCAGAGCGCAACCGCGAGCGCCTCTATAATATTGCCGACCGTCTGGGCGCCCGCCTGATTCTGGTGCGGGTTGAAGCCCCGCCAGAGGTGGTATACCAGCGGCTCCAAGCCAGGGCGGCTGGAGATAACAATGGAAGCAGCTCGGACGCCGACTGGGCGGTATACCAGAGAATGAGGTCCTCGGTGCAGAAGATAGCGCGCAACCACTACGCCGTGGACACCTCCAGGGATATTAGCCCGGTGCTGGACAAGATTGTTCGCGAGGTGAGGCGCTAGGCTTTTAATCTTTAGAAAGACAGGAGGTTTTGTGGGCATGAAAGAAGAAACTAAAAAATTAAAAGCTCTCTTGGAGAAACTGTCCAACGCTCACGGCATTGCCGGATACGAAGGAAGCGTCAGGGCAATTATCAAGAAAGAGATAGAATCATATGTAGACGAGGTTAAAACCGATACCTTCGGCAATCTAATCGCCATCAAAAAGGGGAAGTCTCCCTCGGTTATGATAGCCGCCCATATGGATGAGATAGGCCTGATGGCAAAATACGTTGATGATGAAGGCTTCGTTCGCTTTGCCAAGGTAGGCGGCTGGTTCGACCAGACGCTGGTCAACCAGCGGGTATTGTTGCACACCAAAAAGGGAGACGTTGCCGGGGTAATCGGCTCCAAGCCGGTGCACGTCATGGAGAACGAAGAAAAGAAGAAGGCGATAGAGGCCAAGGACATGTTCATTGATGTCGGCGCCTCGTCAAGGGACGAGGCCACAGCCATGGGCGTTGAGCCTGGGGTGACCGCTTCCATCGACCAGAAGCTGGTGGGGCTGGCCAACGATACCGTCACCGGCAAGGCCTTTGACGACCGCGCCGGCGGTGCCGTGCTGATTACGGCCATGCAGAGAATCGCCAATATAAGTCTTAAGCCAACGGTAATAGCCGTCTTCACCGTCCAGGAGGAGGTGGGCTTGAAGGGGGCCAGGACATCGGCTTTCGGCTTAAATCCCGATGTCGCCGTTGCCATCGATGCCTGTATACCCGGCGACCATCCGGGCATAAAGAAGACCGATTCCGCCATTCAAGTTGGCAAAGGGCCGGTGATTACGGTAATGGATGCCGGCGGCAGGGGAGTGATTACCCACCCCAGGGTGCTTGAATGGCTGTGTGAAACAGCCAAGGCGAAGGGCATTCCCTATCAGATGGACGTCACCGAGAGGGGCACCACCGATGCCTCTGCCATCAGCCTGACGCGTGAAGGCATTCCCTCAGGAGTGATTAGTGTCGCTACCAGGTATATCCACACGCCGGTTGAGATGTTGAGCTTGCCAGACCTGGAAAAATCCGTTGAACTGGTTGTAGAGGCGATTAAATCGGTGGGTGGTTACTTCTAGGAGCTTAAAAGGAGGCTGGTTATGAAGATTAAATACCTGGGGCACTCCGCTTTTTTGATTACCTCGGAGGCCGGAGTCAAGATAATAACCGACCCCTATGAGACCGGCCCTGGCTTTACCTATGGCGAGATAACGGAGTCGGCTGATATTGTTACCGTCAGCCACGAACACCTTGACCATTGTAATATCTCGGCGGTCAAGGGCAACCCGAAGGTGGTCAGCCGGACGGGCAGGACAGCGGCTAAGGGGATTGAGATTCACAGCGTTGCCAGCTATCATGATGAGGCTGAGGGGAGGTTGCGGGGCGATAACACTATATTCTGCTTTGATGTTGACGGCGTAAGGGTCTGTCACCTCGGCGACCTGGGCCACTTGCTTGATGATAAACAGTTAAAGGAGATAGGCAGCGTTGATATATTGCTCATCCCGGTGGGCGGTCATTTTACCATTGATGCCAAAGTTGCCACCGAGGTCTGCAATCAGTTA
>DUEC01000075.1 GCA_011176635.1 Dehalococcoidia bacterium
TAGCCCCCATAGGGTGGGCTTGGGTGGGAAGATAAACCCAGGGGGCGGGGTAAGAGAGTTCAAGAGGGTAAAAACCCTTTTGGGCGGGTTTGGGTGGGAAGAAAGGCGCTGGATAAAAAATGGTGAGACGGGATTATAAAACATGACAACCAAGCGAGACTACTATGAAGTCCTCGGCATAGACCGAAACGCCACCGACGAAGAAATAAAGAAGGCGTTCCGTAAGCTGGCCTTCAAGTATCACCCCGACCATAACCACGAAGACAAGACGGGGGAGAAATTCAAAGAGGTCAACGAAGCCTACGAAGTGCTCTCCGACCCGGACAAGCGGGCGTCTTACGACCGCTTCGGGCACGGCGGCACCGAAGCGCTCTTCGGGCGAGACTTTGCCGGCTTCGACTTCGGCGGCTTTGGCGACGTCATCGATGCCTTCTTCGGCGGGACAACCACCGCCAGCCGCCGGACACCGCGCCGCGGCGCCGACCTCAGCTACCTGACCGTCATCACCCTTGAGGAAGCCGCCCGCGGCTGTGAAAGAGAGATAGCCATAACGCGCACCGAGAACTGCTCATCGTGCCAGGGCACGGGCTGCCGGCCGGGGAGCAAGCCCGTCCGATGCTCCAACTGCAACGGCAGTGGACAGGTGCGGCGGGTCCACCAGAGCCTCTTCGGCCGCTTTGCCCACACCGCCATCTGCGATAAGTGCCACGGTGAAGGCAGAATCATCACCGCGCCCTGCCCACGCTGTCAGGGCACCGGTAGAGAGAGACAGGAGCGTAATATCTCGGTCACAATCCCGGCCGGGGTGGACAACGGCTCTCAAATACGCCTCAGAGGCGAGGGGGAGGCGGGGACGAGGGGCGGTCCCGCGGGGAGCCTCTATATCAACATCTCAATCAAAGAGCATGAAATCTTCAGCCGCTATAACGACAACATCCTCTACGAGCTGCCCATCAACTTTACCCAAGCGGCCCTGGGCACCGAGGTAGAGATACCCACCCTGAACGGCAAGACCAGCTTAAAGATACCGGCCGGCAGCCAGACGGGGCAGGTCTTACGGCTCAAAGGGCAGGGCATTCCCCACCTGCGCGGAGACGGCTGTGGCGACCAGCTGGTCAAGCTCTTCGTGATTACCCCTGAGAAGCTGAGCAAGAAACAGCGCCAACTGCTGGCCGAGCTGGGCGAGAGCTTGAGCTCAGCCAATACACCAAATCCCAAAAAGTGGAAGGGGTTATCTTAAAGCGGGGGACTAAAGACCTGACCCGGGAATAATCAGACGGCCTCTATCGCCGGAAGAGAGAGAACAACTGCCACCTCCGCCCCACCAGCTCATGCCTGGCCTCAGCCTCCATCAGCTCCAGCGCCGCCTGACGGGTGTCAAGCCCTTCGTAGAGCACCTGATAAATCCTCTCGGTAACCGGCATCTCCAGCTCGAACTGCTGGGCCAAACTACGGGCAACAATGGTGGTGCTTGCCCCCTCAGCCACATTATCCATAGATTTGAGTATCTCCTCCAGCGGGCGCCCCTTGGTCAACTCCACGCCCACATAGTGATTGCGGCTTAGAGGGCTGGCGCAGGTAGCGATGAGGTCGCCCAGACCGGTCAGCCCGGAAAAGGTGAGCGGATTTGCCCCCAGGGCGACCCCCAGGGCCGTTATCTCGGTCAAGCCCCGGGTGAGCAAAGCCGCCTTGGTATTGTCCCCGTAGCCCAGCCCGTCGGCGATGCCCGCCGCCAGGGCGATGATATTCTTCAGCGCTCCCCCCAGCTCAACGCCGATGACATCGCTATTGGTATAGAGACAGATGCTGGGGGTACTGAGCAGTTTCTGGGCCTTTCTGGCTATCATTTCATTCCAGGCCGACACTACCGCCACCGCCGGTAAGCCGCGGAGAATCTCCGCCGAAAGATTGGGCCCGGAAAGAACGCAAATATTGGGCCAGAAAGCAGGCTTTACCTCATCGGCGATTACCTGGGACATCCGCTTGTTGCTATCAACCTCCAGCCCCTTGGCGGCGCTCACTATCAGTATCGAACTGTTAAGGCAGTCCGCCGCCGCTTTTATATTCTGGCGCATCTTCTGGGAAGGAACGGCCAGGATTAATACCCTGGCCTCGGCCAGGGCCTCAGGTAGTGAGCTGGTGATTGATAGCTGAGGAGGAAAGACGACACCGGAAAGAGCGTCGAGATTATATCGGCCATTTCTTAGCTGGGAGGCTTCTTTCTCTGTCCGCGCCCAGAGGCTGACATCTATCCCGTTACGCGCCAGTACCACCCCCAGGGTCACCCCCCAGGTAGTGGTGCCCATAATGGCCACCCTGGACATAGCCTACCCCGTTCCCCTTTTTCGGCCGGGGGGGGAGGGCGGGGTCATCCCCTCCGCCTCCTCGCCGAGCTTGCGCTCTTTACCCGTTACCAGGCGGCGGATGTTATCCCGGTGCATGACGAAGATTATTATCGCCCCTATCAGGGCGTAAAACAGATACTCTACGGGGAAGCCGCTTAAAATGGTGAGCGGGACCAGTATGGCATAGCTGCCTACCGCCCCGGCGAGAGAGCCCAGGGAAGCAAACTTGGTCAAGCCGGCACCTATAATCAGAACCTCACCGCCGAATAAGGCCGCCGGCGGGCACAGGGCGACCAGCCCGCCGAAGAAGGTAGCCACGCCCCTGCCGCCGCGAAAGCCGAGGAATACCGACCAGTTATGGCCGACTATAGCGGCTAAGGCGGCCAGAACCTGGGCTACCAGAGAGCCTAAAGCAACGTTGCCCACCACCAGGTAGCTCTGACCCACTATCAAGCCGGCGAATACCACCGCCAGCACTCCCTTTACCACATCTATGGCCGCCACCAGAATGGCCCACTTGCGGCCCGCGGTGCGCAGCACATTGGTTGCCCCGGTGCGGCCACTGCCATACTGCCTGACATCCACCTTGGCCTGCCGCCGGCTCAAAAGGTAACCGACGGGTATAGAGCCCAGGAGGTAGCCCAGTACCACCACGCCGACAAATTTGACTATAGCCAGTGCCTCAACTGTCACGCTCTTCACCTCTGGTCTTAAAGACTAAGCGAAAGGGGGTGCCGGCGAAGCCGAAAGACTGGCGCAGCTTGTTCTCCAGGTAGTGCCGATAGGAAAAGTGTACCAGCTTGGCGTCGTTGACGAAAAAGACGAAGGTCGGCGGGTTGACCTCGGCCTGGGTGGCATACAGAATCTTCAGCCGCTTGCCGCCCTTGCGGGGCAGGGTATGAGCCGCCACCGCCCGCTGAATCACGTCGTTAACCTCGGTGGTGGGCAGTCGTTTGAGCCTCTCCTGGTAAACCTGAAAGGCTTCGGGCATCACCCTGTCCACGCCCTCGCCGAACTTAGCCGAGGTATAGACCACCGGCGCATAGGGCATAAACTTAAGCTTGCTCCTGATATAGCGGTTGCTTTCAGTCATATCTTTATTTACCGCCAGGTCCCACTTATTGACTACCAGTATAATCCCTTTAGCCGCCTGCTGGATATAGCCAGCGATGTGCTCGTCCTGAGAGGTAAGCAGCTCGGTGGCGTCCAGGACCAGCAGGGCCACATCGGCCTCGTCAATAGCCCGCAGGGCGCGGATTACGCTGTACTTTTCTACGCCCTTCCCCCACCGGCCCCGCCGCCTGATACCAGCGGTATCAATAAGTATCACATTTTGCCCCCCAAAGTCAAGTAGGCTGTTTACCGCATCGTGGGTGGTGCCGGGGACTTTATCGACAATGGCCCGCTCCTCGCCGATAAGGGCGTTCAAGAGGGTCGATTTGCCCACGTTAGGCCTGCCGACGATAGCCAGCTTCATTAACTCAGCTTTCGTTTTGACCGCTTTTGGCGCCGGCAGCAGGGAGACGACCCTATCCAGCAGTTCGGCGGTGCCCCGCCGGTGATAGGCGGAAATAGCCAACGGCGAGCCCAGCCCCAGTTGGTGAAACTCCACCGCCTCGGCTTCAAGCCTGGCATTATCCGCCTTATTAGCCGCCAACACCACCGGTTTGTCGGAGCGGCGGAGCATCTGGGCAATCTCGGTATCAGAGGACACCACCCCGTCGGCGGTGTCCACCAGGAAGATAATAACATCGGCCTCGGCTATGGCCGCCTCCACCTGCCCCTTGATGCCCTGGGCAATAGCCGAGCTGGGGCTTAGCTCCAGGCCGCCGGTATCGATCAGGGTAAATTCGGCTTCCCGCCAGGAAACGTCGGCAAAGATGCGGTCGCGGGTGGTGCCGGGTATATTGCCGACAATAGCTATCCTTTTACCCGCCAGGCGGTTTAAAAGGGTAGACTTTCCCACGTTCTGTCGGCCAACAATAGCCACAATCGGTTTGCTCATGTTTTATTAACCCCACCCCCGTTTTTAACATTTGTTTTGTTTCCCACCCAGCCCGCCCTAGAGAGGTTCCACCTCCCTTACAACTCTCTATGCCCCCTCCCCGAAGAAGAAAGAAACGACGCCCTTTTACCACCCCTCCTGAAAAGTGTTTCAGGGGCAAAGCCTCTATAGGGTGGGTTAGGGTTGGAAGTGAGACCTGAAAACCTTCGGGACTAAAATGCCTCGCAAAAGCTTTGTTTAGCGGATGTCTTATAAAGAGGGACTAATATCCCCTGCTTTGTGCCCTTGAGCCAAAAGCCGGTTTTAAGCGATATGGCCCCTTTCGTGGGGCATCCTGGGAGGCCCGGGCGGCTGGGGCCCTTCCTCCGGCGGTGGGGCAGGCTGTCTCCCCGGCAGCTCTTTAGCCAGCTTGACGCTGGGGGGCTCAATCTCGGTCCTGGCCACCCGCCTCAGCTCGGCGGCATTCTCCCTGAAATTCTGAATAAAGGCGTTATATTCCACCACCAGCCGGTTATACTGGTCCCTGGTCTCCTGCGGGATTTCAACACTCTGCGCCACCTCGTAAAACTGCTCAATAAATTCATAATAATGGTTGTTCATCTGCCAGAGCTCATTCTGATAGGTGCGCAAATAGACAACGAACCTTCTGGTCCTGATATCGCTCTCCACCCTGTCGATGAAACCATCGCACCAGGTATTGAAGACTCGCTGTGCCACCTCGCACTCCCTGGCCCAACCCCAGACCCGGGCATTATCACTGGTCAACAGGCTGCGGATGACAACAAAGATAGACAGCGCCGAATCGCCAGTGAAGCGGCGGGTAAAGTATCCGGCCAGCTGTTTGAGCCTCATCGAGGCGCGCTCCACCTCCCTCTCCCCGGCCCTGGTTATAGCCACCATCAAGCCGATGATAAGGATAATAACCATAGCTGTAGCCAGGACCCACATCGGCCACTCATTGGCATGACCGATGATAGCCACTACCGTGATTAGAATCGGGCACCAGCCCCAGGTTACCATAGGCCTTAAGATATGCATAACAGCCTCCTAACCATAGCCAGCCAGCGGGATCTCCAGACCACCCAGTATTCCCGCCAGCAGGGCTTTCTGCATGTGCAGTCTATTTTCAGCCTGGTCAAAGACCACTGAGCGCGAACCGTCGATGACCTCGTCGGTTACTTCCTCCCCGCGGTGAGCCGGCAGGTCGTGCATGAATATGGCGTCTTCCTTGGCTAAGGAGAGCAGTTCGTTATTCACCTGGTAGCCGGCAAACGCCTGGCGCCGGGCTTCGGCTTCGCTCTCCTGCCCCATACTGGCCCAGACATCGGTATAAACGATATCTGCCCCGCTAACCGCTTGCCGCGGGTCTTCGGTAACGGAGATTTGGCCGCCGCTAGACGAAGCCTGGCTCTTAGCCAGATTCAGCACCTTGTCCTCAACAGCGTGGGCCGCCGGGACAGCCATCCTGAAATTCATCCCGGTAAGCGAAGCCGCCAGCATAAGACTGCGGGCCACATTATTGCCATCGCCGACAAAGGCTAGAGTTAAGCCGCTCAAGTCCCCCTTCTTCTCATAAATGGTAAGCAGATCGGCCAGAGCCTGGCAGGGGTGCTCCCAATCGGAGAGGGCGTTTATCACCGGCACGCTGGAATGCTGGGCCAGAGATTCAAGGTCCTGGTGAGAAAAGGTGCGGGCGGCGACGGCATCCACATAGCGGCTGAGCACCCTGGCCACGTCCGAGACCGCTTCCCGCTGTCCCAGTCCGACCTCGGCCGGGGATAAATAAATAGCCTCGCCGCCAAGCTGGCGCATAGCCACCTCAAAGCTCACCCTTGTCCGCAGTGAAGGCTTCTCAAACATTATCGCCAGCGTCTTGCCGCTGAGCATAGAAAGCCAGCCCTGCGCCTTGAGGTCAACGGCATCTGATATCAGCAGGCGAATATCCTCGCCGCCGAGGTCAGCCACCGAGAGTAGGTCTTTCCCCTTCATGTCCTAAAGTATATCACGAAAAAAGAAATATTCAACAGATGCTTGACACCGCAGGGGGACAAATCTAATATGCTTTAGAGAGCTAAAAGGAGGTTTTAAATGGCCAAAACGGAAAAATTCACTATAGACGGGGACAAAGTAGTCGAGAAGGTCAAGCAACTTATCCACGAAGGCAATATCAGGAGGGTGCGCATTATTCACGGTAAAAAGACGGTGCTGGAGATACCGCTTTCGGTGGGGGCGCCGGCCGCGGCGGCAACCATCATGATAGCCCCGGTGCTGGCGGCGCTGGGCGCCTTTGCCGCCCTGGTTACCGAGTGCACCATCGAGGTGGAGAAGA
>DUEC01000076.1 GCA_011176635.1 Dehalococcoidia bacterium
CGCCCGAAAGAGGTTACACCTCTAAAACTCTTTTTATCCGCCCCTTTTACAACACCCAATAGGGGGCTTCTTTCTTCCTTTCTCGCCGCCTTGCAAACAGGTGGGGGATTGGGACACCAGCCTTTGAGGGTGGGATAGGGTGGGAAATAAAACCTAAGGGGAGGAGGGGTGGAGCAAAGTCTCTCATCCCCTTTCTATCCTTTCCCGCCCCAAAACCCTGAAATTAGTATTGATTTCTTGGAATTGGGGGCATATACTAGGGGTAACAAGACGACGGAGGTGTTACCATGCCCGAGAAGGAGGTCGGCAAGGTAAGCGACTTCTTTGCCCATCCCGTGGTTGCCGGCATCGAGCTAAAAGGCAGCCTGAAAGTGGGCGACAAAATCCACATCAAGGGCCATACCACCGATATTGAGCTGGATGTTGGCTCGATGCAGATTAACAATGCCGACGTTACCGAAGCCAAGGCCGGAGATTCGGTGGGAATAAAGGTCCCCGAGCGGGTAAGACGGGGAGACGCGGTCTATAAGGTTACCGACTAAAAGTCGAGCCGTGGAGTTACAGAAAGCAGAGAAATGGCAGTAAAGGTTCTCATAGAACGTCATGTGAAAAAGGGCAAAGAAGGGGACCTGGTTGAGCTACTGAATAAACTGCGGATGGAGCTAATCTCCCAGCCGGGCTATGTTTCCGGCGAACTCCTGCAGAACCAGAAGGATAAGTCGATTATCTTTGCCCTCAGCACCTGGCTGAGCGAACTTGACTGGAAATCTTGGGAAGGTAACCCTAAGCGTCTTGAGATTGAGTCGCAGATTGAACCGCTGCTAACGGAACCGCTAAAGCTGACTATCGCCACCTCTTTTTAATTTAACCGCGCTCCTGATAACTAGCCTATGCTTTTAACCAGGTTAGCCATCTCAATAGCGCTTGTCGCCGCTTTAAAGCCCTGGTTACCCTCTTTGGTTCCTGAGCGCTCAATAGCCTGCTCCAGGGTATCGGCGGTGACCATGCCGTAAATAACCGGCAGTCCGCTCTCCAGTCCTACCATCGCAATCCCCTTGGTCACCTCGGCGGCGATGTACTCAAAGTGGGGCGTCCCGCCCCGAATCACCGCCCCCAGGCAGATAACGGCGTCGTAGCGCTTGGTCTGGGCTAGTTTCTTGGCTGCCAGCGGGATTTCAAAGGAACCGGGCACCCAGGCAACATCTATATCCTCCTTGTTGACGCCGTGGCGGAGCAGGGCGTCCTCTGCCCCCTCAAGCAGTTTCTTGGTGATAAATTCGTTGAAACGGGAGGTAACCAGCCCGAACTTCAGCCCCTTTCCCAGTAACGTTCCTTCCAAAGATTTGCCCATTGCTTTCTCCTTATTCTGTTTTAGTTATCGGAAGCCTCCGATATCTCCAAGCGGTGGCCCATCTTTTTCTGCTTGGTCTTCAGGTAATCACGGTTGTAGGGGTTGGGGGTGATGATAAGAGGTATCGTCTCCACCACCTCCAGCCCGTAGCCCTCCAGACCGATGACCTTCTTGGGGTTGTTGGTCAACAGCCGAATCTGGTGTAAGCCCAGGTCGGCCAGGATTTGGGCGCCGATGCCGTAGTCCCGCAGGTCGGAGAGGAAGCCTAAAGACAGATTAGCCTCCACCGTGTCCAGCCCCTTGTCCTGAAGGGCATAGGCACGAATCTTGTTGTGGAAGCCGATGCCCCGCCCCTCCTGCCTCATGTAGAGGAAAACGCCCCGCCCTTCGCTGGCGATGCTCTGCATGGCCAGGGCAATCTGGTCACCGCAATCACAGCGCAGACTGCCGAAGACATCTCCGGTGAGGCACTCGCTGTGCACCCGGACCAACACCGGCTCCTCGGTGGCGATATCCCCCATCACCAGCGCCAGGTGCTCATCGGGGTCAGTATCACTCTTGTAGGCGATAGCGGTAAACTCGCCGTATCTTGTCGGCAGCTTGGCCTCAGCCACCCGGTGCACCAGCTTTTCGTGGCGGCGGCGATGGGCGATAAGGTCGGCTACCGAGATTATCTTGATGCCGAACTTGTCCGAGATTACCTCAAGCTCAGGCAGTCGCGCCATAGAGCCGTCCTCGTTCATAATCTCGCAGATGACGCCGGCGGGATAGAGCCCGGCCAGCCTGGCCAAATCAACTACCGCCTCGGTCTGTCCGGCTCTGACTAAGACGCCGCCCTCCTTGGCGCGCAGGGGGAAGATATGCCCCGGCCGGACCAGGTCATCGGGTTTGGTGGTGGGGTCGACTACGACTTTGATGGTCTGCGCCCTGTCCGCCGCCGAGATACCGGTGGTGGTGCCGTGCTTGGCATCGACCGAGACGGTAAAGGCGGTAGAGAACTTGGAGGTGTTCTGCCCTACCATCTGGGGAATCCCCAGCTCGTCCAGCCTCTGGCCGGTAACCGGCAGGCAGATTAAGCCCCGGCCGTGCTTGGCCATGAAGTTGACCGCCTCGGTGGTAATCTTCTCCGCGGCCAGGGCCAGGTCGCCCTCGTTTTCCCTGTCCTCGTCGTCAACGATGATAACGAACCGCCCCGCTTTTATATCCTCAATGGCTTCGGCAATGGTTGATAAGCCCATCTCTCTTCTCCTAACCTACCAGAAAACCGTGCTCCTCCAGAAAATCAAAGGTTATCTCCGGGCGGCTGGTACGGCTTAATTGTTCCACATATTTGGCGATAATGTCCACCTCCAGGTTGACCAGGTCGCCCACCCGTCTGCCGCCCAGGGTGGTGTTTTTAGCCGTAAAATCGACCAGGGAGACCTGAAAAGAGCTGCTGTTTTTGCTGACCACGGTCAGGCTGACCCCGTCAACGGCGATAAAGCCTTTCTCCACTATATAGGGCATCAGCCGGGGCGGGGCGTCAAATCTTACCAGCGTTGCCTCGCCACCCCGCCTGACCGAGGTTACCCGGCCGGTATCGTCAATGTGCCCCTGCACCAGATGCCCGCCCAGGCGCCCGCCTAAGGTTAGCGGGCGCTCCAGGTTAACCCTGTCGCCGGCTTTTAATGTTCCCAGGTTAGTCCTCTTCAAAGTCTCCGGCATCACATCAACGGCAAAGGATTTCTGGTCAAAGTCGGTTACCGTCAGGCATACCCCGTTGACGGCCATACTGGCGCCGCCTCCTGTCCCCTGGAGGACATCCCCGGCGGTTATAACCAGACTTCCCGCCGGCGTCGCTTTAACTCTGCCTATCTCTTCGACAATACCGGTAAACACTTTCAATTCCCTCTGGCGGCAACATAGCCGCTGACCATCAAATCATCGCCCAGCTTTTCCACCCTCACCCTCTCCAGGTGAAAGGCCTCGGTGACCTTGCTCACCCCTTCACCGACCACCGCCGAGCGGGCATTGGCCCCACCGATGATAATGGGGGCGATAAAGGCGATAACCTTATCCACCAGCCCAAGGTCGAAGAGGGAGCCGAGCAGTATGCCACCCCCCTCCACCATGACGCTGGTGATTTCCCGCTTACCCAGGTCTCTGAGCAGTATCTCCAAATCGACCTTGTCGTACTCTTGGGGTGGTTCCATCACCTCGGCGCCCGCCTTTTCAAAGGCCGCCCGTTCCTTGGGCTCAAGCTTATGGCCCACCACCAGCAGCGTATTCCCCGGCTCTCTGAACACCCTTGAGTCCAGGGGGGTGCGCCCCCTGCCGTCGACAATCACCCTCAACGGCTGCTTGCGGGCTATTCCCCCCTTCCCCCCGCTACAGCGGGTGGTGAGGTGGGGGTCGTCAACCAGCATGGTGTTCACTCCGGCCATAATAGCGTCGCTGGTATAGCGCAAACAGTGCACGTACTTTCTGGATTCGGTGCCGCTAATCCAGCGGGAATGTCCCTCTTTAGTGGCAATCTTACCGTCCAGGCTCATGGCGAACTTGGCGGTAACGAAGGGAAGGCCGGTGGTAATGAACTTGATATAGGCCTCGTTGATTTCTCTAGCCTCTTCTTCGTGCTTACCGAGGTAGGTTTTAATGCCGGCTTGCTGGAGTTCGTCTCTGCCCCGTCCTGAGACCAGTGGGTTGGGGTCGAGCATAGCCATATGGACCTCGCTGATGCCGGCGGAGATGATGGCTTTGGTACAGGGTGACGTCCGCCCCTGGTGACAGCAGGGCTCCAGGGTGACGTACATTGCGTTTCCCCTGGCCTGCTCGCCGGCCTGTTTTAAGGCTAGCACCTCGGCGTGATGGGAGCCTGGCGGCTGGGTATAGCCCTGTCCCACGACCACGCCTTCCTTGACCACTACTGCCCCCACCGCCGGGTTGGGGCTAGCCTGCCCCAGAGCCAGCTTGGCTAGGGAAAGTGCCTGCTCCATATATTCCATGGCAACGCCATTCTAGCACCTACTTTCAAAGAAGTGCAACTTTGGGAGAAATCTATCAACCTGAAAGGGCGGTGGGTGGGAAAAGATACAAAAGATTGAGGGGGTGTCCCCCCTCCTCCCAACAAGGTTTTATTTCCCACCCTATCCCGCCCACTAGGGCTTGGCTCTCTCCCCAGCCCCCGCTAAACTTCTCTTTCCCACCCTGTCCCACCCTCGGAGGCTAGCTCCTCCAACCCCTGCTTTTTGGGGGTAGCTAAA
>DUEC01000008.1 GCA_011176635.1 Dehalococcoidia bacterium
AAGCACCGGCGGCCGGTCAGGAGAAGGCCGGTACCCCACCACCAGTTCCTCATCGAGCTTGCTCCCGATGACTACGTGGTGCACGTCGAGCACGGCATCGCCAAATTCGCCGGCGTGGTAAAGATGGGCAGCAGCAACGGCGAAAAAGAATACCTGCTGCTGAAATACGCCGCCGGCGACAAGCTCTACGTACCCACCGACCAGATAGACCGCGTCAGCCGCTACATAGGCGGCGGCGAACAGCCGCCGGCGCTGAGCCGGCTGGGCACCCAAGAGTGGAACAGAACCAAGCAGAAGGTGAGGGAATCGGTGGAGGATATCGCCCAGGAGCTGCTGGCCCTCTACGCCGCCAGGGAGGTCGTCCCCGGCTTCACTTTCTCCCGGGATACCGTCTGGCAGCAGGAGCTTGAGGCTTCCTTCCCCTATGTGGAGACCCCGGACCAGATGGAGGTGCAGGAGCAGGTAAAAGGGGACATGGAGAAAGCCAAGCCTATGGACCGCCTGGTCTGCGGCGATGTGGGCTACGGCAAGACCGAGGTCGCCATCCGCGCCGCTTTCAAGGCGGTGATGGACGGTAAGCAGGTGGCGGTGCTGGTGCCGACCACCGTCCTCGCCCAGCAGCACTTCGCCACCTTTAAAGAAAGGCTGGAAGCCTTCCCGATGAGAATAGAGGCTTTAAGCCGGTTTAAGACGCCCAAAGAGCAGGGGGCTATCCTGGAGGGACTGGCTAACGGCAGCGTTGATATCTGCATCGGCACGCATCGATTATTGCAGAAAGACGTGTCATTCAAGAACCTGGGGCTTCTAATCATCGACGAGGAGCAGCGCTTCGGCGTCGCCCACAAGGAGCATCTCAAAAAAATGAGGCGGGAGGTAGATGTCCTCACCTTGAGCGCCACCCCCATCCCCCGCACCCTGCATATGTCGCTGGTGGGGGTGAGGGACATGAGCACCATGGAGATGCCCCCGGAGCAGCGCCTGCCCATCAAGACCTATGTCGCCCAGTACGATGAAAGGCTGATGCGGGAGGCTGTCTTGAGGGAGCTGGAGCGCAACGGGCAGGTCTTCTTCGTCCACAACCGGGTGCAGAGCATCGCCTATGTCGCCGATAAGCTCCAGGCGCTGATACCGGAGGCAAAAATCGCCATCGCCCACGGCCGGATGCCGGAGACGGAGCTGGAAAAAGTGATGACCGATTTTGCTAGAGGCGAGAGCGATATCCTGGTCTGCACCACCATCATTGAGTCGGGGCTGGATATGCCCAACGTCAATACCCTGATTGTCAACCGCGCCGACAGGTTCGGGCTGACCCAGCTCTACCAGCTGAGGGGCAGAGTGGGGCGGGGCGCCAATCTGGCCCATGCCTACTTCCTCTATGATAAGGGAAAGATGCTGACCCCGACCGCCGAGAAGAGGCTAAAGACCATCTTTGAAGCCACCGAGCTCGGCGCCGGCTTCGGTCTTGCCCTCAAAGACCTGGAAATCAGGGGGGCGGGGACGCTTTTGGGCCCCAGGCAGAGCGGGCACATCAGCGCCGTGGGTTTCAGCCTCTACTGCCGACTGTTGGCCGAGGCGGTGGAATCGCAAAAGGCAAAGCAGGCCGGCATCCCCAAAGAATCCAGGCCCTCTCCCTTACCATCACCTACCCTTGACCTGCCCCTGAAAGCTTACATCCCCGATGAATACGTGGCCGACGTTGACACCAGGCTTAACCTCTACCAGAGCCTGGCCAAGCTGGACAAGGTGGAGCAGATAGAGGCCCTGGCCGAGGAGTTCAACGACCGCTTCGGCGCCCTGCGACCAGAGGTGAAAAACCTGCTCTACGCGGTCAGGATTAAGCTCCTAGCGGCAAAAGCGGGCATTGAGTCCATCACCACCGAGGACAAGCAGATTGTCATTAGGTTGTTTGAGGGCATGCAGTTTGATGAGCAGAAGCTGGGGGCGCTTTTGGGTGAGGGCATAGCGGTGAGCCGGACGCAGATAAGGGTGAGCTACAAGAGGGTGAAGGGGTGGCGGGAGGCGTTGGAGGATTTACTAAATAAGATAGGGTGATATAATAGCGAGTAGGGAGAGTGGCAAAATGGCTGATGAAGATAAGATTTTAGTTCTCAAAGACCAGCTTGTCAAAGCAAGAGAAAGTCTAGGGCTGGAACTGAGGGAAGTAGCCGACAAATTAGGAATAGACGAAGAGAAAATAATCAATTGGGAAAAGGGGAAGTCAGAGCCTCCGTTAGAAGTGCTTTGGAACCTTGCAGAACTCTACGAACGCAGCACAGACTATTTCCTTTTTCAAGCACCTGCATTGCCTGAACGCCTAAGTTTCAGATTGGAACGCCAAAAAGCAATGCAAGATCTACCAGAGGAAGTGCGTAGGATTATCGTGCGCTTCGACGAGCTGTGCCGTGCTGAAGCTGAAATAGAACAAGCATTGCAAAAGCCCCGGAAGATACTATTTGAGCCAATTGCTAATGGCTGTAGCCCGCAGGAGCTCGCTGACAAGGAAAGAAGAAGGCTAGGCTTGGATAACCAACCTATTAGAGACTTGCACAAGCTCTTAACAAGCCAAGGCGTCAGGATTTTTATGCTCCCAATTCCAGATATTCCTGCAAATGAGCTCTCTGGATTATCCTGGTGGCATAAGGCTTATGGCCCCTGCATACTTGTAAACGCCCGAAATAACCCTGGGCGACGGTCATTTACAATAGCGCACGAATACGCCCACCTTCTGCGTGCTGATCCACCAACCATATGTGCTCTCATGTTAGACATTCCAGAGGAACGTTTTGCCCACCGCTTTGCCGCCTTTTTCCTCATGCCAGCTACAGACGTAAAGAGGTCCTTTGTGGAAATGGTGGGGCATTATGATACTACACCCACCGACCAAGACTTGGGCAGACTTGCCAATCGCTATAGAGTAAGCCTAGAGGCAATGGGCAGAAGGCTAGAAGATCTTGAACTGATTCCTGAAGGTACTACTAATGCCCGCATATCTGAGTGGGAAAAGAAACCGACATTTTATCGAGGTAGAAGAGGCCCACGTTGGCAACATCAGCTTGGGAAGGAATTCATTGAGCTCGCTCTCACAGCGCATTCAAAAGGGCACATTTCAATCAGTAAATTAGCCAAATACTTTGGGCAAGATGTGAGAAAGACTATGGAGTTTATAGAAGAATCTAGCTCTTCGGGGTCATCTAAGGGGGATTAATAATATGGCTGGAGGGCCAGTCTTACAGCCTCCATGTTACGTTTTAGATACTTCCTCTCTTATCAAACTAGAAAGGTCAGCTGGCTTTCGTCATATGCCTGAATATCCCGGGAAATGGCTTGTTGTTCCATCGAAAGTAGCGAAACAACTAAATAGTGAAGGAGCTCCAAAAGCAACGAAAAAGTGGTTAAGCAATGGCAAGCCCGCTAAATTTAGTGTTAACAGTGAAACAGTGCTCTATATGAAGTTACGTGTACAGGAAAAACTACTAGAAGACCCCGATATTCAAGGCATTGTTATAGCGCATCACCGCAAAGGAACATATGTAGTAGAAGAAGAGCTAGCAACACGTGTAGCTCAAAGTCTCGGTATTAGAACTCTAAAACTAGAACAATTCTTAGAGGAGATAAAACCCCGTCTACCTGGGTTTGGATAAAGAACCAAGATTCAGCCACCCCAACAGAAACCCAAAGCCCGCATTGGGCGGGTGGGTATGGGAAGCAAGACACAAAAAATAGAGGTAAAGAGTCACCCTATACGCAAAGTGATTGCCTGCGGGGTAACATTCTCAACAAAAATACTAACCCCGTCTACGGTTATCTCCTGCTGCTTCTTGGGGAAAAACAGGCTCCAGGCATAACCCTGGTAGCCGGCTGCCTTCCTCTGAACGATGGAATAGACATTCTCCGAAGGCATTCCGGCATAGAAGATATGGTCTTTGCCCCGCCTCAGATGAACACTCTCACCAACGGATAACACAATCGGCCTAATCAATATGCCTCCCAAAAGAAAAGACGGGGATTAAAAGCTAAAAAGATAGGAAAGCTATCTCTAAAGGTGGTATCTAACTCCCCTAACGGCTAGTCCTTGACGCCGTGGTCATGAATATAATCAACGGCATCCTGAACGGTTAATATCTTTTCCGCATCCTCATCCGGTATCTCAACCTTATTGCTTGGCTTGCTGAACTCCTCCTCCAGCGACATTACCAGCTCGACCAGGTCCAGCGAATCGGCGCCTAAGTCATCAACAAAGCTAGCTGAGGGCACGACCTCCGCTTCCTCCACCCCCAGCTGCTCCACAACTATCTTCTTCACCCGATCAAAAACTGTAGGCATCTTTTAATAACCTCCCTCTGTTTCTATCTGGCGGCAAGCGTGCTGACCGAGCCTAAGACTCCGTTAACGAACTTTGGTGAGTTATCGCCACCAAACATCTTGGCTAACTCAACCGCCTCATTTATAGCTACCTTAACTGGCACACTATTATCAAGTAAAATCTCAAATATTGCAAGCCTCAGGATATTCCTATCCACGATTGGTATCTGCTCAACCGGCCAGGCAGGAGCAAAGTGCTTGATATGCTGGTCAATCTTCTCCTTATTCTGGATAACCCCGCTGACCAGCTCCCGGGCAAAGGCGATAGTCTCCTCGGACAGCCTGCCGTCAGCCAGAAAAGGGGCCAAGGCGCTCTCCATATTATGCCCCACAGAGTCGACCTCATACAATACCTGAAGGGCTATCACCCGAGCTTTCCGCCGTACCCCCATAGATTCATCTCCAAAATCAACCCCTTATTATAGCACTAAATTTTAATTAGGCAACAGCTTTAAAGCCAGGATGCCGCCATGCCCCCGTCCACGCCCAAAATCTGCCCGGTGATATACTGCGCCTCCTCGGAAGCCAGAAAGGCAACCGCCTCAGCCACATCGCGGGGAGAGCCGAACTCGCCCACGGGTATGATTTTCTTTAGCTCCCGCCGCCACTCTTCCTTAAGCCCCCTGGTCATCTCGGTATCAATAAAGCCGGGGGCGATAGCATTAACGGTGACGCCGTGGGAGGCTACCTCCTTGGCGATGGCGCGGGTAAAACCGATAATGCCCGCCTTGGCCGCAGCATAGTTAGCCTGCCCCTTGTTGCCCACGATGCCGACCACGCTGGAAAGGCTGATAATCCGGCCCCAGTGCTGTTTAGCCATGTGCCTTACCACGGCCTTGGTGCAGAGGAAAACGCTCTTCAGGTCGACAGCCAATACTTTATCCCAGTCCTCCTCCGACATTCTGAGCAGGAGCTGGTCGCGGTTGACGCCGGCGTTATTCACCAGGATATCAACCCGCTTGTAGGCGGCTAAGGTCTTCTCCACCAGACGGGCGACATCGGAAGCTGAGCTGACATCGGCCATGACCGCTACGGCCTCCTTGCCCATGGCTTTGATTTCCTTGACCACGGCTTCGGGCGGCTTGGCGTCGCCGATGTCGTTGACCACCACCGCCGCCCCGGCTTGAGCCAGTTTCAGGGCAATCGCCCGCCCGATGCCCCGGCCGCTGCCAGTGACTATAGCTACTCTAGTGGCTAGGTCCATCATTTCACCTCGCTCGTCATATTCTTAACCGCCTCGGCATCACCTATATTCAGTATTTTAACACCTTTGTCAATGCGCTTGATGAGACCGGCCAGCACCTTGCCCGGCCCAATCTCAATAAAAGTTGATACCCCGTCACCAGCCATATACTCCACCGAACTCTGCCACTGAATACAATGGCACAGCTGGGCAAGCAGTTCCCGCTTAATCGATTCGGCGGTGACCAGCGGCTGGGCGGTGGTATTGCCGATAATGGGCACGGCCGGCTCGGCAAAGGAAAGGGTAGCCATAACCTCGGCCATGCCGTCAACCGCCGGCTGCATCAGCGGGGTATGAAAGGCGCCGCTCACCTGTAAGGGAATAGCGCGGTGGGCACCTTTTTCCCTGGCTAATTCCGTTGCCCGATTCAGAGCGTCCTCGGCACCGCTGATGACTATCTGTCCGGGGCAGTTGATATTGGCGATACAGGCGCCGGTCTGCTGGCAGACCTCGGCCAGCGGCTCTCCCTCAAGCCCGATTATAGCCACCATGCCCCCGGGGGTTATCTGCCCCGCCTCATGCATCAGCCGCCCCCTCTCCCGGGCCAGATAGACGGTGTCGGCAAAGTCAAGCACGCCGGCGGCGGCCAGCGCCGTGTATTCGCCCAAGCTATGACCGGCAACAAAGCTGGCCGAGGGTAGTCCCGCGTCCAGACTGCGGGCGGCCTCCAGGCAGGCAAAGCTGTCGGTTACTATCGCCGGCTGGGCATTGACCGTCTGGCGGAGCTCTTCCTCGGGGCCTTCAAAGCACAGCTCGGACAGAGCCATGCCCAGGGCCTCGTCGGCCTGCTCGAAGACGGCTTTAGCCGCCTCAAAATTCTGATAAAGGTCGCGCCCCATGCCTACCCACTGGGCACCCTGCCCGGGAAAGACATAGGCTACCTTCATCGGCTCAAGCATAGAAATCCTTCTCTAAAAAAAGTATTCAAAGCAACGGGACAGCTTTAAAGAAAACGGCTCCGACCTTGCCGGTCAAGCGGTAATCAGCCCGGCTTCTTCTTGGGGCCTTCGACCTCGATGACCTCCCTGCCGGCATAGCTCCCGCAAGTGGGACAGACATGGTGAGACAGCTTAAGACTATGACACTGAGGGCAATAGTCCAGGGATGGTAAAGTTAATTTTAGATGACGGCGCCTCTTGCCCTGACGCGCCTTAGCATATTTTCGCTTGGGTAAAGCTCCCATAATCTACTACGTTCCTTTCTCCTCACCGCTCAGGTCGTCACCAGCCGAAGCCAGACGGCTGAGCTCAGACCAGCGAGGGTCGGCTTCAGGCCGACAGTTACAAGCCCCCAGGTTAAGATTATGACCGCAGAGGGGGCATAACCCGGCACAATTCTCCAGACAAAGCGGTTTCATAGGGATAGCCAGCAAGGCGCACTGGCGTACCGCCTCGGTTAAATCAAGCTCATGGTGCTCATCTATGGTAAAGCTGCCCGCCTCTTCGGGCAGGTAAAGCGGAGCACCGCTGACGACATCGGTTGTAGGAAAATATTCCTCCTCGATACTCAGGGCCAAAGGGCAGTGGAACAGGCTCAGGCAGCGGCTGCAGGTAAGCTCAACCCCGGTATCCAGCACGCCCTTGACCAGGATACCCCGGTCAGTGCGCATCAACCTGACCTTGCCCTCTACCAGGCTGTTAACGCCGTCACCGGTAACATCTATAACCTGCTTTACCTCATAATCACGCGTGGCGCCTATTGCTGACCTGAGCAACTGGGCGACATTTATCTGCATCGCCTCCCACCCCCTCTCCAACCTAATCCTCCTATTATAAACTTAGCATGCCGTGCACTGTCAAGCTCACCGGATATTTGCCCCTCCCCCCCTTTTCGGTTGCCTTTTTTCCCACCCTGACCCACCCTACAGGGGTTGACCCCCCT
>DUEC01000009.1 GCA_011176635.1 Dehalococcoidia bacterium
CCCAGCTCGAGACAGCGTCTGGGACGCCGTCGTTGCCGCCAACCGGGGTAAGCTGCGGCAGGAAGCTCTGCCCCAGGTCCAGTGAGCGGAAGATTGTGAAAGCGCCAGCAAGACCGTCGGCATCCAGTGTAAACAGGGCACCGTCGGGTGTCAGCTCAACCCAGTCAGCGTCGTCGCCAGCACCAAGGGGTGACAGCGTGTCGCTCCAGATCCTCTCCCAGAAGTCGTCGAACCTCCAGATGCTGTTAGTATTGGTAGCGGGTGTAGGTACAAAAGGAGTAGCGAGAAGATCATCGGTAGCCAGGAACATCAGGCTGCCATCGGCGCTGACCGAGAAGTCTAGTAAGAGGTCTATGTCGGTGGCAATCAGCCCTATGGTGTTGGAGGTGCTACCGAAGTCCTCGGTGAGGGATACGCCGCAGTCAAAGCCCTGGGTAGCTATCCAGGCTACGCCGCTGGTGGCGAAGTCGTCAGCCACCGTTACGAAAGGCATGGCATTAGCTGGATAAAGGCCCAACGCCGCTGCTGGCCAGACATTACCGGTGGGTCCCTTGGCGTTGGGGAACCAGAGGGCGCCGTTGGTGGCCGAGCGGAAGAGCATGGGAATACCAGCGAAAGGTGCCGGAGGGTCTCCAGCCGCCAGCAGGGTGGCCGCGCCGGAAACACCGGCACCGTCCAGCCCGGAAACGTCTGTGGCGGTAAGAGGCCCGGCAATATTGAGGTCAAAGGGGTAACTACCGGGAACGGGGGGAACGGCAGCATTGGGAACACCGCCGATTATCTGGTAGACATCGCCTTCAGTAGCTACAGTCGAAGCGATGCCGACGAAGTACTCCATGCCGCTGGTTACCAGCAGGTGGTAGTCAAAGTTCTCCGGCAGCCACATCTCAGCCCGATAGGGGGCGGTGACGTAGACAGCGGGAGTGGCATTGCCAACATTAAGCGCGGCATCGCCAACGTAGCTGTTCCACTCGTGGCCCAGGTGCTTGGAGGTGACCACCGTGAATTGCGCAGGATCACTAGCAAGGCCCCCGGTGCCATCGTAGTGGGCAACAGCTAAGATTGCCTGGGTGGTGGCGAAGTTGTTGGGGTCGGCTCTAATGTCGAAGACATCAGCCGTGCCGGCACCCCATCCGCCCGGGGTTGGCGGCCGGTTGGTATCTATCCTGAGCTGCTCCCAGGGCATGCCCAGCGCCCACTCCCAGCAGACAAAGGCGCCGCCGCCATTTTGAGCAGCGGCAAAACCATCGTTAACACCGGCAAAGACATAGATATCGGTGCCGATGACGCCGACATCAATGGATGTAATCACACCGGCCGGAGGCCATGGCAGCCAAGCCGCGCCGTAGTTAAACAGGTTGGTCAGCGGTATCCAGTTGGCGCCGCCGTCTATCGTCTTGAAGATGTCCCAGCCGTTGCTAACATAGACGGTGTTGGCGTCTATGATGCAGATATCGGTTATCGGGAAGCCCGGGTTGGCTGAATTGATAACCTCGGTGTCGACGCTGTAGGCCGTCCGGGCAAAGGTGCGCCCGCCGTTAACAGACCTGTAAATCTGTATCTCGGTGGTGGTGGCGGCTACGTTGGTGACCGGGTCATCTACGGTACCGATTACGCCGCCAGCGGCGACAGGCATGTCGTCATCCCAGGCAGCCACATAGATGGTGTCACCGATTGATTCTATGGGGCCGGTGCTCGCGATGCTGGCCTGCATGACATAGGTCGGAGCACCCTGTGGCGGAATGGGAAACGGTTCCCAGATGACGTCGCCCGGGTCGGCAGACATCGGAAGGGCAAAGCCGAAGAGACTGGTAATGACCACAAAGGCTAAGCCCACTCCTAATATTTTAGTAAGTTTTCTTTTCATCGACCTTTAATTAATCCTCCTTAAAATCGTTACATCTCCATAAATAAAGATACGAAACCGTATCCCCTTCATCATGGAGACAAGGTTAGTTAGGGTTCGGTTGCTTTTTTCTCTCTCCCCTTGCGGGTACTACCAAAGCATCACCTCCTTTAAAGTATCCAAAGTTTACCTGTTTATCTAGCCCTAACTATAGCACAATTTCCCCGTTTGTCAAGCCCTTCTTGGGCTGGCAGGGGCAGGCAATATTTCGCAACTAAATATAGCACAAATTTACCTTTTTTCAAGGGCTTTAAGTCTCCTTGGTCAGGCTAGCCAGGAACTCGGCGTTGGTCTTGGTCTTACGCATGCGGTCAAGGACTCTCTCCGTAGTCTCGGCGAAGTTGGTGGCGTCAGAGGCAATCATAGAGACCATGCGCCGCAGCAGCCACACCTGCTTTATTGTCTCCTCGCCCAGAAGTAGCTCCTCGCGCCTGGTGCCGCTGCGCTGAATATCCATTGCCGGGAAGATTCGCCTTTCCGCCAGCCGGCGGTCAAGGTGAAGCTCCATATTGCCCGTTCCCTTGAACTCCTCATAGATAAGCTCGTCCATTCGGCTGCCGGTATCAATCAGGCAGGTGGCGATGATGGTCAGGCTTCCGCCCTCGGCGGTATTGCGGGCGGCGCCGAAGAAGTGCTTGGGGGGATAGAGGGCAGCCGGGTCAACGCCGCCGGATAGGGTGCGGCCGCTGGGGGGCATAGACAGGTTATAGGAGCGGGTGAGGCGGGTAATGCCGTCAAGCAGGATGACCACATCCTTGCCGCTTTCCACCATGCGCTTGGCCCTCTCCAGCGCCAGCTCGGCGACGCGGGTATGCTTCTCCACCGGCTCGTCAAAGGTGGCTGATATCACCTCCCCCTTGACAGAGCGCTTCATCTCGGTAACCTCCTCCGGTCGCTCGCCGATGAGGCACACTATCAGGTGGATATCGTTATAGTTGGCGGTGATGGCGTTAGCGATGGATTCAAGCAGTATTGTCTTACCGGCTTTGGGCGGCGATACAATCAAGCCCCTTTGCCCCCGCCCGATGGGGGCAATCAGGTTAAGCAAGCGGGTGGAAAGCTCCTCGGGTTTGGTCTCCAGGTCGATTAATTTATCGGGGAAGGTGGGGGTGAGTGAGCCGAAGGGGGAGCGCCTCTTGAGTAGCTCGGGGTTCATATCGTTAATGGTCTCAACCCTCACCAGGCCGTAGTATTTCTCGCCGTTCTTGGGCGGCCTCACCTGGCCGGCGACTACGTCGCCGGTGCGCAGACCGAAGCGGCGGATTTGAGACTGGGAGACATAGACGTCAGCCGAGCTGGGCAGCAGGCTGTTCTGTCTCAAAAAACCGTAGCCCTCTCCGATAATCTCGAGTATGCCGCCGGCGAAGTTGTAGCCCTGCTGCTCGGCGTTGGCCTGGAGCAGGCGCTTGACTAAGTCCTGCTTCTTGAGGTTGGTATAGCTGGAGAGATCCATCTCCTTGGCCATCTCGAGCAGTTCTTCTCGGCTTTTGCCTTCTAAATCGCTGATATTCATAATTGTAACCTCACCTCCTATGGTATTTTAGCCACCCTCTCTCATTTCTTGGAAAGGCGCTGCCAGTCGCTTAAGAAACGGGCGACGCCGACATTAGTGAGGGGGTGTTTAATCATCTGCATCAGCACCTCATAGGGGACGGTGGCGATGTGGGCCCCCGCCTTAGCCGCGGCCACGCAGTGCTGGGGGTGGCGAATGCTGGCGGCAATGACCTTGGTGGGCAGCTGGTAATTTCGGAAGACATCGACAATATCCTTGACCAGTGCCATGCCGTCGTGACCGACGTCATCAAGCCTGCCGACGAAGGGGCTGACATAGGCGGCGCCGGCGCGGGCGGCCAGCAGTGCTTGATTCAATGAAAAGCAGAGGGTAAAGTTGACCTTTATCTTCTCCTTGGCCAGGGCTGAGATTACCTCCAGCCCCTCGGCGGTAGCCGGGATTTTAATGACGATATTGGGTGCCCAGGAGGCGATTTTTCGCGCCTGCTCGGTCATGGCCTGGGCGCCTTCGACCACCACCTCGGCCGAGATAGGCCCGGGGATAATAGAGCAGATTTCCTTGACCACTGCCTCGTAGTCAGCCTTGCCTTCTTTGGAGACCAGGCTGGGGTTGGTGGTCACCCCGCTGACGATGCCCAGCTTAGCCGCCTGCCTTATATGCTCGATGTTGGCTGTATCCAAAAAGATTTCCATTTTTAACCTCTTTTTAAGACTGGGAGGAAAGGGGCAGAGATGTCTGCGCCCCTTCTCTTAAGATATCTTTAGCCACGCCGATGAAGTCGCGGAAAAGGGGGTGGGGACGACCGGGGCGGGAGCCGAACTCAGGGTGGAACTGGCAGCTCACCATCCAGGGGTGGTCGGCTAGCTCGCAGAGCTCGACCAGCCGCCCGTCGGGGGATAGACCGCTGAAGACCATCCCCCCCTTCTCCAGTTGGGCGCGGTATTGATTATTCAACTCGTAGCGGTGACGGTGGCGCTCTTGAATTAAGTCCTTACCGTAGGCCCTGGCGGCGCGGCTGCCGTCGACCAGCTGGCAGGGGTAGTTGCCCAGGCGCATAGTGCCTCCCTTGGTCTTCTTGTCCTTCTGGTCGGGGAGGAGGTCAATGACCGGGTAGCGGGTCTTGGCGTCGAACTCGGTGGAGTTGGGCTCGTCCGAACCCAGGACGTGGCGGGCGAACTCAATTACCATCACCTGCATCCCCAGGCACAGCCCGAGGTAGGGAATCTCCTTCTCCCGGGCATAGGTCGCCGCCTTTACCATTCCCTCTATGCCTCTAACGCCGAAGCCGCCGGGGACGACAATGCCCTGGGCTGAGCGCAATATTGAATAGTCGCCGCCGTTTTCCAGGGACTCCGAGGGGACCCAGTTTAGCTTGATATCCTGGCCGTGATGGAGGACGGCATGGTGCAGCGCCTCCCGGACCGAGAAGTAGGCGTCCTTCAGCTCCACGTATTTACCCACCAGGGCGATGTTAACCGGCTGGCGGGGTGTTTTGATAAGGTCGACCAGCTCCTTCCAGTGCTTGAGGTCCGAAGAACGGGGGTTGAGCTTTAGCTTGAGCTTGTCGGCGATTAGTTGCCCCAGTCCGGCCTCCTCCAGTACCAGCGGCACCTCATAGATGGTGGCTACCGTGGGCAGGGAGATGACCGCCTTCTTTTCCACATCGCAGAAGAGCGATATTTTATCCCTGATATCTTCCGAGATGGGGTAATCGCTGCGGCAGACGATAATATCGGGCTGGATGCCGATGCGCCGGAGTTCGTTGACGCTGTGCTGGGTAGGCTTGGTCTTTACCTCCTGGGTGGAATTGAGGTAGGGGAGAAGGGTAACATGGACGTAGAGCACGTTGTCCCGCCCCACGTCGTTTCTCATCTGCCTGATGGCTTCCAGGAAGGGCTGGCCTTCGATATCGCCCACGGTGCCCCCGACCTCAATAATAACCACGTCAGCCTTTGATTTCTCAGCCAGGTGGTAGAAGCGTTCCTTTATCTCGTTAGTAACGTGGGGCACCACCTGGATGGTCCCTCCCAGTAAATCGCCCCGCCTCTCCTTGGTGATAACGGAGCTATAGATTTGACCCGAGGTAACGCTGGAATCGGTGGTAAGCTCGACATCGATGAAGCGCTCGTAGTTGCCCAAATCAAGGTCGGTCTCGGCGCCGTCCTGGGTGACGAATACCTCGCCGTGCTGGTAGGGAGACATCGTTCCCGGGTCAACGTTGAGGTAGGGGTCTAGCTTCTGCGCCGACACCGCAATCTGGCGACTCTTGAGGATAGTGCCGATGGAAGCGACGGTGATGCCTTTGCCAACGGAACTAACTACACCACCAGTAACAAAGATATACTTTGACATTTGGGAAAACCAAGCTCCAAGGATTCAATCCAGGAAGCTACTAAAGCGTTAGGCTCATGAGAGGTGGGGAACAGGTTTCTTACAGGTTTTTTAGTATTATAATGGTGTAAGGGTAAATTGTCAAGTATTTGCTGGTTTGGCATTGCTTATTGGTGCCTGCCCCCATCCTCCCCTTTTAAACTAAGCTTTTTCTACCCACCCAGCCCACCCTCATAAGCTGCGCTTCTAAAACTTTCTACCCCACCCCTCTTTGTTAACTCTTGCCTCCTTTCCCACCCGCACCCACCCTCGGAGGTAGTGCCTCCGACCCCTGCTTTTCAGGGGTGCTGTAAGAGGGGTACCAGCCCCTGTAGGGCGGGTTTGGGTGGGAAGTAAAACAAGGGTCTAAAACGGGGTGGGGTAAGAGAAACAATCCCGGCTTTGATTTGTCTTGGTTCGGGGGGTGGTGCTATGATGAGGCTGTGGAACAAAGGTTAAAAGAAGCCCTCTCCAGTATAAAAAAACAGGCTATCACCGATGCGGGGCTGGTGCCTTCGGCGGTGCTGGTGCCCATATATTATAGGGAAGGGCAGTGCTACATCCTCTTTACCCAGCGCACGGATAACGTCAAGGAACACAAGGGGCAGATATCCTTCCCCGGAGGAGCCTACCAGGAGGGGGATGGGACACTGCTGGATACCGCCCTGCGCGAGAGCGCCGAGGAAATAGGATTAAACCCCGGTGACGTTGAGGTGCTGGGGGAGCTGGACGATACCATAACGTTGGCGACGAACTATATCGTTACCCCCTTTGTCGGTCTTGTCCCCTGGCCCTATAAGTTCAAGGTGGACGGCTGGGAGGCGGGGGAGATAATCGAGGCCCCCATTTCGGCGCTGATGGACAAGGCTTCCCGGCGCGAGGAGACCGAGGTTATCGGCGGTAAGGCGGTCACCTCGTACTTCTACCACTACCAGGGAAGGGTAATCTGGGGGGCGACGGCCCGCATACTGCACCAGTTCCTGGAGCTTTTCGCCCTGGCGGCAAAGGGCTAATAGACCGCCCCAACTCCCCTCAAATTTCATACAATTTTATTAACTTTCCTTGTAAACTATTGACATATTTCTTTAGATGGTTTATAATTATCGGTGTATATCGACTAAGTTAGGAAACCAAGATGGCGGGCAAGGATTACTACAATATATTAGGCGTTAGCCGCAGCGCCAGTGAGCGTGAGATAAAGCAGGCTTACCGGCGGCTGGCGCGCAAGTATCACCCCGACGTTAATCCCGGGGATAAGTCGGCGGAAGAGAAGTTCAAGCAGGTAAACGAGGCCCACGAGGTTCTCTCCGATAAGGAGAAGCGGGCCAAGTACGATAAGTACGGCGACCAGTGGCAGTACGCCGACCAGTTTGAAAAGGCGGGAAGGCAGGCGCCGGGCTGGGATTTCAGACAGGGCGGCACCAGGGTTCGCTTCAGCCAGGGCGGTTTTGACAGCCTCTTTGACGACCTATTTAGAGGCTTCCGCCCCGGCGCCCAGCCCAGGGCCGGGCGGGGCCGGGATATAGAGGTCCCGGTGGAGGTAACCCTGGAAGAAGCCTTCGGCGGCTCGACCCGCACCGTCAGCCTGGCCGACGGCAAACGCCTTGAGGTCAAGATTCCGCCCGGGGTTAAGAATGGCTCCCGGGTCCGTCTGGCCGGTAAGGGGGGAGAGGGTTATGGCGGAGTGAAGGGCGACCTTTACCTGGTGACCTCGGTCAAGCCGCACCGCCTGTTTGAGCGGCGTGGTGATGACCTCCAGGTTGGGGTGAAGGTGCCGCTGGCGGTAGCCATGCTCGGCGGCGAGGTCCAGGTGACCACGCTTAAAGGCAAGCTGGCACTGAAGATTCCGCCCGAAACCCAGAACGGGCGCTCTTTTCGCCTCAAAGGGCAGGGCATGCCCCATCTGGGCAACTCCGCTCGCGGCGACCTGCTGGCCAGGGTGGACGTGGTATTACCGGCTAACCTGACCCAGCAGGAGAAGGAGCTGTTCAAGCGGCTTGGTGAGCTTCGCCCCGGTTGAAAGGGAGGTTAATCATGAACATTGATGATTCTGAACCGCGTTACGTGATAAGTATCGCCGCCAGGATGGTGGGGGTGCGGACCTATACCCTGCGCTACTACGAGCGGGTGGGCATAATAGAGCCGTCCCGCTCCCGGGGCAATATCCGGCTCTATTCGGAGAGGGATATAGCCCGCCTGAGGCGGGTGAAGACCCTGGTGGACGATATGGGGGTCAACCTGGCCGGGGTGGAGGTTATCATCAGGATAATGCAGCAGATGCTGGAACTACAAAATCAGGTGCAGGAGCTGGAATCGGAGCTGGATAGATTAAAGCAGGCGGAGGACTAGTCCGGGCTTGCTTATGATAAAATATATTTTAAGGGATGTGAGTCATGAAACAGGAGAGATTTACCGAACAAGCACAGGAGGCATTAGCCGCCTCCCAGCAGATAGCCACCCAGTTCAAACACAGCCAGTGGGATGTGGAGCATATTCTGCTCGCCCTTCTGGTGCAGGAGGGGGGACTGGTGGGCAAAATCTTAACCGAACTCGGCACCAAGGCGGAGGCGGTGCGGGATAGGGTGGAGGCCGCCCTGCAGAAGGTAGCCAAGGTCACCTATGAGACGACCCAGATTTACGCCACGCCGCGTATCGCCCAGCTGATAAAGACGGCCGGTGATAAGGCGGACGAATTTAAGGACGAGTTCATCAGCACCGAGCACCTGCTGCTGGCTATAGTTGCCGAAGGCAGGGGCGAGGCCGCCGAAATCCTCAAAAGCTTCGGCGTTGACCAGGAGAAGGTGCTCCAGGCATTGCAGAAGCTCCGCGGCGGCCATCGGGTGACCGATGCCAGGGCGGAGAGCAAATACCGCTCCCTGGAGAAGTACGGGCGTGACCTGACCGAGATGGCCCGCCAGGGCAAGCTTGACCCGGTTATCGGTCGGGATGACGAAATCAAGCGGGTGATGCAGATACTCACCCGGCGCACCAAGAACAACCCAGTGATTGTCGGCGATGCCGGGGTGGGCAAGACGGCGATAGCTGAAGGGTTAGCCCAGAAGATCGCCGCCGATGACGTTCCCGATTCCCTCAAAGGGCGCAAGGTAATGGCCCTGGATATGGGGGCGCTGGTGGCGGGGAGCAAGTTCCGCGGCGAGTTCGAGGAGCGTCTTAAGGCGGTGATGGACGAAGTGCGGCAGGCCAAGGGCGAGGTCATACTCTTCATTGATGAGATGCATACCGTCGTCGGGGCCGGCGCCGCCGAGGGGGCTATCGACGCCAGCAACATGTTGAAACCGGCCCTGGCTCACGGCGAACTGCAGTGCGTCGGCGCCACCACCCTGGATGAATACCGCAAGTTCATTGAGAAGGACAGGGCGCTGGAGCGGCGCCTCCAGCCGGTGTTCGTTGCTGAGCCCAGCATTGAAGCTACCATCGAGATACTCAAAGGTCTGCGCCCCCGCTATGAGGCGCACCACAAGGTCAAGATTGAGGACGGGGCGCTGGAGGCGGCGGCCAGACTCAGTCAGCGCTATATCTCCGACCGCTACCTGCCGGATAAGGCGATAGACCTCATTGACGAGGCCGCCTCAAAACTGCGCATTGATACCGAGAGCGCGCCACCCGAGGTCAAGTCCCTGGAGCAGAAGCTCAAGCAGCTGGTCAACGAAGAAGAAGCCGCCTCACGGCGGCAGGACTTTGAGGGCAGCGCCCAGCTTAAGAGCCAAAGGCTGCGCTTGGAAGAAGAATACAACCAGGCTAAGGGCAAGTGGCTGGAGCAGGAGAAGATTGACGAGGTGGTTGACGAAGAAGACATCGCCCAGCTAATCTCCAAGTGGACGGGTATCCCCATCTCCCAGATGCTGGAGGGTGAGGCCGAGAAACTGCTTCATATGGAGGAGCGCATTCACGAAAGGCTGGTAAATCAGGAGGAAGCGGTTACCGCCATCGCCGAGGCAATAAGGCGCAGCCGGGCCGGGCTTAAAGACCCGCGGCGGCCTATCGGCAGCTTTATCTTCCTGGGGCCCACCGGCGTGGGCAAGACCGAGCTGGCCCGAACCCTGGCCCGCTTTCTCTTCGACGACGAGAACGCCATGGTGCGCCTGGATATGTCCGAGTACCAGGAAAGGCACACCGTATCGCGCCTTATCGGCGCCCCGCCGGGATATGTCGGCTATGAAGAGGGGGGACAGCTCACCGAGGCGGTGAGGCGGCGCCCCTACCGGGTGATTCTCCTTGACGAGGTGGAAAAGGCGCACCCCGAGGTCTTCAACAGTCTCTTGCAGATACTCGATGACGGGCGGCTTACCGATGGTCACGGCCGCACCGTAGATTTCAAGAACACCGTGGTCATCATGACCAGCAACGTCGGCGCCGAGCTTATCCGGCGCCAGATGAGCCTCGGCTTTGCCCCCACCAAGGAGAGCAAGGCCGAGAAGCTGGACTACGACACCATGAAGGAGAGGGTGCTGGCGGAGATGAAGAAGACCTTCCGCCCCGAGTTCATCAACCGCATAGACGAGATAATAGTTTTCCATCAGCTGACCCTGAAACAGCTCAGGCAGATTGTCGACCTGCTGGTCAAGGACTTACAAGAGCGCCTCTCCGACCGCAAACTGCTCGTTGAGCTGAGCGATAAGGCGAAATCCTGGCTGGCTAAGGAAGGCTACGACCCGGTATATGGGGCCCGGCCTTTGAGAAGGGCCATCGAGCGCTATGTTGAGAATCCGCTGTCAACCAAGCTGCTGAGCGGTGAATTCAACGAGGGCGATACGGTCAAGGTTGACCTTGGCGACAAGGGCTTGACCTTTACCGTCAAAGCCAAAACCAAAGCTGCCGCTTAGAAAGCGGTAAAGCTGACGGTGACAATTCGGGCGATTTAGTGTAAAATCTAGTGCAATAAGCATGAGCCAAAAAGCCAAGCCATCTCAGCCCGAAGAGGTTAAGACATCTCAACCCGAAGAAGTCAAGCCGCATCGGGCCAAAAGAGATATCTATATCGGCATTGCCACCCTGGTCGTTACCGTGGCCGTTTGCGTGCTGGCTATCGTCTATCAAGACAAACTGATGGAGATAGCCAACCTGGCCGGCTACAGCCTGCTCGGTGTCTTCATTGTCTCCTTTGTTACCGGCAGTGTCTTCGCCTTCGTTGCCATCCCCCTTCCTTACTGGCTGCTGGTAGTCACCCTGTCCAGCGTCTTAGCTCCCCAGTGGGGGCTGTTAGCCCCGGTGCTTGTCGGCCTGACCTCAGCCTTAGCCAACACCCTGGGTCACATGCCCACCTTCATGATTGGCTATGGGGGCGGCAAGACCTACCATGGGATAGCCCGCTTCTTCAGCGCCAAGATTGGTGCCAGGAAAGATAAAGGTGGAAAGCCCGGCTTTTATACCAAGGCCGTTAACTGGGCAAAGCGCCACGGTTCCTGGGCGGTCTTCGTCATGTCGGCGGCATTCAACCCCCTCCATCTGCCGATGACGATTGCTATCGGCTCGCTCCATTATCCGCCTTGGAAATACTTTATTTTCGCCTTCCTCGGTAACTCCGTTAAGAACCTGGTCCTGGCCTTTTGCGGCTATTTCGGGCTGACTTCAATATTCGGTGCCGGTGTTTGAAGGAGAGCGTTATGGCCTACCTTGCCCTGTTCATAGCTTTAGGAATATTCCTGGCGATAGCCGGCTGGCAGCTAGCGGTCTGGCTGGTTGAGACCCGGGACAAGAACAGCAAGTACCGGGCCGCCACTGCCTGTGCTAAGAAGAGCGGCAAACAGCTCCTTATCGCCGGCGGACCGTGGGGCGTTACCAAAACTCGCCGCCGCCTCAACAAACCGGCTCATGGCAGCGGCGATGTTTGTCTGGACATTGACCGGCGCGCCCTTGGTGACCACCCCAGGGGGGTAGTGGCTAGCGTTACTCATATTCCCTTCTCGGATAAATGTTTTGGGGCCGCTTTCGCCAGCCACCTGCTGGAACACCTGCCGACGGTGGCTGATGGCAAGCAGGCCCTGGAAGAACTCAACCGGGTAGCCGAAGCTGTTTTTATCGTTTCCCCCTCCCGGCAATCCTTTTCCGGCTGGCTTACGCGGGGCCACCACCTGTGGGTCTGGCAAAAGGGTAGCCTAACCTACTTCAAACAGAGGGGTAAAGCCAGGGGCAAAGACTTCCTGGCCGTGGACTCAAGCGCCAAAGGTTAGTTGCGGCATATTCACTCCGGGCTTGCACTCTGGGCGATTTTCGGCTAAATTAAATAGTGGTTATTGGGGCTGTAGTTCAATTGGGAGAACGTTTGACTGGCAGTCAAAAGGTAGGGGGTTCGAATCCCCCCAGCTCCACCA